>CBFDBF010000203.1:0-3738 GCA_965602975.1 uncultured Gammaproteobacteria bacterium
TGGCAGCGGCAGCGTCTACCCTTGATATTTGTAGATGATCAATTGGTTGCAGTGGGTGATCTACTCACCTGTGTTGCAGTGCAGTCAGAGGGAGGCTCATCCGGTATCAGGCTGCGTTGGGAACAGAGATAAAATTTGCACTACACTGTAAGAGTATGCTCAGAATGGTTCCCTCCCCACTAGTGGGGAGGGTTAGGGTGGGGAGTAGAGCAGTTATGTGTCTATTTTTCAGACTCCCCCTCCTAGCCTCCCCCACTTGTGGGGGAGGTATGGTGGTGATTCCCGCTAATATTAGAGTTAACAGAACAGTAGTGTCACCAAAACAGACATTTATGGTTACTGTTTTTACGGTCTTCAACTATGCCAATTTACCATTACAAAGCACGTAACAGTCGGGGCGAGTCGGTATCCGGTGATATGGATGCGGCCACTACAGAGTCGGTCGCTGCACTGCTGCTAAATAGTGGGGTCACTCCGGTAGATATAACCGAAGTGATAGAGAAAGAGGATGCCCTCAAGGATATACAGAGCTGGCTAGGTAGAAGCAAGCCGAGCATAGATGATCTGATCCACTTCTGTCGCCAGATGTATAGTCTTAACAAGGCTGGTGTTCCCATTATACGTGGTATCACCGGGTTGGCTGAGACGATGCGCAATCCGGTGTTGGCAGATATTCTGACAGGGATAAAGGATGATTTGGAGTCTGGCAAGGAGTTGTCTCTGGCTATGAGCAAGTATTCTGATGTATTCCCCACGATCATGGTCAGTCTGGTCAGGGTAGGAGAGAATACCGGCAAACTGGATGAGGCGTTTTTGCAGTTGGCCACCTACCTGGAGCTGGAGCGGGATACTCGTAATCGGATTAAGGCGGCTCTGCGCTACCCCAGCTTTGTAATTATCGCTATAGCTATTGCTATAGCTATAGTCAATATTTGGGTTATTCCAGCATTTTCCAAAGTGTTCGCTGGCAAGGGGATGGTGCTGCCGTGGCAGACCAAGGTGCTGCTTGCTACATCTGAGTTCTTTGTTGCCTACTGGCCTATGATGTTGCTGGCGATAGTGATAGGTTTTGTGGGTGTGCGCTATTACGTTCGTACCGATGAGGGGCGCTATTTTTGGGATCGTCTCAAGTTAAAGTTGCCGCTCGTAGGAGATCTGATTCATCGGGCCACTATCGGACGGTTTGCGCGTGCCTTTGCCATGTCGGTGGGGAGTGGGGTGCCGCTTATTCAGGCGCTGACGGTGGTGTCTAGGGCGGTCGATAATGAGTATGTTGGTAGTCGTATTCTAAGTATGCGTAACGGTGTAGAGCGGGGGGATACCTTGACCCGTACTGCATCGGCTACCGGGCTATTCACCCCACTGGTTATCCAGATGTTGGCGGTGGGAGAGGAGACCGGTGCTGTTGACCATATGCTGGAGGAGGCGGCAGATTTCTATGAGCGTGAAGTGGATTACGATCTAAAGAACCTTACCACTGCCATCGAACCGATCTTGCTGATAGCAGTAGGGATTCTAGTTCTTATTTTGGCGCTCGGTATCTTCCTGCCGATGTGGGATCTAACCCAGTTGGCTCGCCATTGAAATGTCCTAAAGAATTTATGCGGAGTGTCGCTATATAGGTATGGCGCGAATAGGAAATATACTGCGTTTGGCCCCTATAATTAGTATATATAGAGGGCTTGCCCTGATCTGTCTGCTGCTCAGCGGACAGGCTGGGGCGGCTGGAACATTGATTGCCCACTATAAGTTTGATAGCTGTGATTGGCAGAGCACTAACATCACTATTGATAGTGAGGGTGGATATGACGGTACTATATCCGGTATTGTCACTCGTGATACCAGCCCTACCGTAGGCACGAAACCGGATACTTGTAGTAGTGCATCCTTTGGTGGAGGCGCGATTGATGTCACTGGTCTACCAGTATCTACCGTGGCGGGTGATAAGACTAGTGTCAGCTTCTGGATGTTTTGGGATGGTACCAATAATGTCATGCCAATGGGTTGGCGTTACCATGACCTCTGGTTTAATGGCGGCAGCTTCGGTTTTAATAGCGCGAGAGGGGATATCTATGGGATCTCCTCAGCAGGATTGGCCGGCGGCTGGCATCATGTCACTGCAATCTTCACCAATAACGATATTAACTCCAACACTCTATATATCGATGGTGTGCAACAGCTGCTTACCCAGCGCCGTGGCAATCCAGATAACGGCCGAGCTGTAGTCGATCCGCATCTGCGTATTAGTGGCTGGTGGGGTAGTAACGGTTACCGTTTCTCCGGCCGCCTGGATGAGTTTAAGGTCTATAACGGAGATCTCACCCAGGCGCAGGTGGATGCGGATCGCACCACCACCAATGCCCCATGTTCATCCTGCCCTCCACCTCCTGCAGCCAACCTGGTGGCTCACTACTCGTTCGATAATTGTGACTGGAGTAGTACTGGGATTGCAACCAATAGTGCCGCCACAACTATTGGTAGTTATGACGGACTGGTATCGGGGGCGATCAGCCGCAATAGTGATGCAACGTCTGGGCTTAAAAATGATACTTGTAGCAGTGCTGCCTTTGGGGGTGGGGCGATCGACATAAATGGTCTGCCCCTATCCACCAGTTCAGGAGCCAAGACTACGGTCAGTTTCTGGATGTATTGGGATGGAACCAATAGTGTTATGCCGATTGGTTGGAATAGGCACGACCTCTGGTTCTCCGGTGGCAATTTTGGCTTTAACAGTGCTGGTGGTGATATCTATGGCGTCTCCTCTGCCGGTTTAGCCAATGGCTGGCATCATGTGGTTGCCGTCTTTACCAATAACAGTATATATAGCAACAAGCTCTATATAGATGGGACAGAGCGTACCTTGACGCAGCGCCAAGGCAGTGTCCACAACAACTGGGCGGTGGTAGACCCACACCTGCGTATCGGTGGCTGGTGGGCCAGCACCGGTTACCGTTTCTCCGGTAGGCTGGATGAGGTAAAGGTATACGATGCTGAGATAACCCAGGCAGAGGTGTCTGCTGATGTTGCTTACAGTAGTAGTGGTTGTCCTAACTGCCCACCACCACCACCAGCCACTCTGGTGGCCCGTTACAGCTTTGATGATAATTGGCATATAACTGGGGTGCTGGATGATCTGGTCGGCGCTGCCGATGGCACTAGAGTTGGAGTGGTCAACCGGGTAGCAACTCCAACCGAGGGGATAAAACCGGACTCCTGTTATGGCGGTCAATTCAGTGGTGGCACCTTCAATATAACGGGTCTACCACTCTCGACCGCACCTGGTGACCAGAGTAGTGTCACCTTCTGGATGTATTGGGATGGGACCAATAGCGTCATGCCTCTAGGGTGGTATATCCACGATCTCTGGTTCGCCAATCCACACTTTGGTTTCAATACCGGCGGTAGTGATATTTACGGTATCTCCTCTTCTGGTTTAGCCAACGGCTGGCACCACGTAGCAGCAGTATTTACTAATGGCAGCGTCAATAGTAATAAGATATTTCTTGATGGTGTAGAGCAGACATTGAGTCATCGCCGGGGGACTATCTATAACAATCGCGCAGTGGTGGATTCACAGCTACATATCAGTGGTTGGGGGGCCAGCAATGGTTACCGTTTCCGTGGGCGGATGGATGAGTTTCGTATCTATAGTGGTGCCGTAGATCAGACCCAGGTGGTTGCCGATATGCAGAGTGGTTGTAGTCAACGTCTGGCCTGGTGGCAGATGGAGGAGGCCGC
>CBFDBF010000204.1:0-3715 GCA_965602975.1 uncultured Gammaproteobacteria bacterium
CTCTATACCTACACCGGAGCAGCCATATACAGCCCGGAGGAGAAGTATGAAAAGATCTCCTTCGATGATATGGAGGAGCAAAAACTCAGTCGTGATGTAACTGGTGGCTGGGTAGCGATGTTACAGCACTATTTTCTCGGTGCCTGGGTTCCGGCGGCGCAAGAGAAGAACCATTTTTATAGTAACGTCCTACCGGGCGAGCGCTATCAAGTTGGTACTTACTCACCACTAGTTAAGGTGGCGCACGGTAGCAGCCACCAGTTTGGTAGCACGCTGGTGGTTGGTCCCAAGTTACAGGACAAATTACGGGAGATCTCTCCCGGACTGGAGTTGACGGTCGATTATGGCTGGCTGACCGTTTTGGCGCAGCCGATCTTCTGGCTCTTGGGTAAGCTTTACACGCTGCTGGGCAATTGGGGCTGGGCGATTATTGTGCTTACCATTATGATCAAACTCGCCTTCTTTAAACTCTCTGCAACCAGCTACCGCTCCATGGCCAATATGCGCCGGATGACTCCCAGAATGCAGGCGTTAAAAGAGCGCTATGGCGATGATAAGCAGCAGCTTAACCAGGCGATGATGGAGCTGTATAAAACCGAGAAGATCAATCCGCTCGGCGGCTGTTTACCCATCGTGGTGCAGATCCCGGTCTTTATTGCGCTTTATTGGGTACTGTTGGAGGCGGTCGAATTGCGGCAGGCACCATTTATATTCTGGTTAAAGGATCTATCGTTGAAAGATCCATACTATGTGTTGCCGCTGATTATGGGTCTCTCCATGTGGGCTCAGCAGAAGCTCAATCCGGCGCCGCCTGATCCAATGCAGGCTAAGATTATGATGAGCCTGCCTTTTGTCTTCACCATATTTTTCGCCTTCTTTCCGGCGGGACTGGTGCTCTACTGGGTAGCCAATAACGTCCTCTCTATTGCCCAGCAGTGGTACATCACCCGGCAGATTGAACAGGCCGCAGCGCACCGCTGACCGGGTTGGTATGTCTGTACAGCAGACAGATACAGTAGCGGCCATCGCCACACCGGCCGGGCAGGGCGGGGTGGGTATCGTACGGATCTCTGGCCCTGCTGTTAGTGCTATCGCTATGGCGGTTATCGGCCAACTACCAACTCCACGTCGTGCTACATTTAGCCGTTTTCTGGACAGCTCTGGCGAAGCTATCGACCGTGGTATAGCCCTCTATTTTCCCGCTCCCAACTCCTTCACTGGCGAGGATATCCTGGAGTTACAGGGTCACGGCGGGGTGGTGGTGCTGGATCTACTACTCAAAAGGGTGTTGGAGTTGGGCGCACGCTTGGCCCATGCCGGTGAGTTTAGCCAGCGCGCCTTTAGTAACGACAGACTGGATCTGGCTCAGGCTGAGGCGATTGCCGATCTAATCTCAAGCGGCAGTGCAGCCGCAGCCCGTCTCGCTATGCGCTCGCTGGAGGGGGAGTTCTCCCACCATATCCATACGTTAGTAGAGCAGACCACCCAGCTGCGGATGTTGGTGGAGGCGGCGATCGATTTTCCGGAGGAGGAGATAGACTTTCTTAGCGGTGGTCAGGTGGCAGATGAACTGCAGTCTATTCGGCAGCAGTTAGCGGTAGTGCAGCGCTCTGCCCAGACTGGTCGCTTGATGCGTGACGGCATCACTCTGGTTATCGCCGGACTACCCAATGTAGGCAAGTCCAGCCTGATGAACGCCTTGGCAGGATGGGAGGCGGCAATAGTGACCGCTATCCCCGGTACCACTCGCGATCTATTGCATGAGCGGGTGCAGCTCGACGGTCTGCCGTTGCATCTGGTAGATACCGCTGGACTGCGCGATAGTGGTGACGCCATCGAGCAGGAGGGGGTGCGCCGTGCCAAGGCCGAACTGGCGAGCGCTGACCATATCCTCTGGGTTTATGATGATGAGCTGGACCCTGAATATGCAGCCCTCGATCGCAACAAGCTGCCCCCACATACAGCGATAACCCTGGTACGCAATAAGATCGACCTCAACGATGAAGAACCGACGATAACCGGCAGTCCAGCCGAACCATGTGTAAATCTATCTGCCCGCAGTGGTAGCGGTATTGATCTGCTGCGCAGTCAACTGCGCCAGAGTCTGGGGCTGCAAGACAACCGCGAAGGAGAGTTTATCGCTCGTCGCCGCCACCTCGATGCACTGCAACGGGCAG
Source organism: uncultured Gammaproteobacteria bacterium (assembly GCA_965602975.1). Lineage (GTDB taxonomy): Bacteria > Pseudomonadota > Gammaproteobacteria > Chromatiales > Chromatiaceae > CBFDBF01. Next base: position 2,178 of record CBFDBF010000204.1, read on the forward strand.
CAGTAGCACTAGCGACAGGTGAACAGCGACTACACCAGGATGCCGCTGGGGAGCTGCTGGCTGAAGAGCTGCGCCTGGCGCAACTTGCCCTCTCTGAGATCACCGGCGAATTTGCCCCGGACGACCTGTTGGGGCGGATATTCTCAGACTTCTGTATCGGCAAGTGACGGTAACAGTGCAGCAATCCTATGACGTGATTGTAGTGGGCGGGGGCCACGCCGGTACCGAGGCGGCGTTGGCGGCTGCGCGGATGGGTGCTAACACACTGCTGCTTACTCACAGCATCGAGACGCTGGGGACGCTGAGCTGTAATCCGGCTATTGGAGGTATCGGTAAGGGGCATCTGGTGAAGGAGGTGGATGCGCTAGGGGGGTTGATGGCGCATGCGGCAGATTTGAGCGGCATCCAGTTTCGGATTCTCAACTCGCGCAAGGGGCCGGCGGTACGCGCTACTCGCGCTCAGGCTGACAGGTTGCTCTATAGGGCGGTGGTTCGATCTGTGCTGGAGAGCCAGGAAAATCTGACGATCCTGCCGCAGGCAGTGGCTGATCTGTTGCTGGAGGTGGAGCGGGTTGTCGGGGTTATCACCAAGAGCGGTCAGAAGATTCGGGCGCAGACGGTAGTGTTGACTGTCGGTACCTTTCTAGCCGGGTTAATCCATGTCGGTCTCGATAGTCACCCTGGTGGACGTGCAGGTGATCCACCATCTAACGCCTTGGCTGAACGGCTACGGGAGCTACCATTTAGGGTGGCACGTCTCAAGACCGGAACCCCGCCGCGAATCGATCGTAACAGCATAGATTACAGTGTGTTGCAGGAGCAGCCGGGGGATGATCCGCTGCCGCTGTTCTCCTTTCTCGGTAGTGTGGAGCAGCACCCGCAGCAGGTGAGCTGCCATCTGGCACACACCAATGAGCGCACCCATGAGATCATCCGTGGCGGGCTCTCCCGCTCACCCTTATACAGCGGAGTGATCGAGGGGATAGGCCCCCGCTACTGCCCCTCGATTGAGGATAAAATCGTCCGCTTTGCCGACAAGAGATCCCATCAGATATTTATTGAGCCGGAGGGGTTAACCAGTAGTGAGGTCTACCCCAACGGCATCTCCACCTCGCTGCCGCTGGATATTCAACAGGCGCTGGTCTGCTCCATGCGCGGGTTTGAGCAGGCGCGTATTACCCAGCCTGGTTACGCTATCGAGTATGATTTTTTTGATCCCCGAGATCTGCACCCTAGCCTGGAGACCAAACCGATTAAAGGGCTGTTTTTTGCTGGGCAGATCAACGGTACCACCGGCTATGAAGAGGCGGCGGCGCAGGGGCTGCTGGCCGGAGTGAATGCAGTACTGCAGATTCGGGAGGAGAAGCAGTGGTGTCCACGCCGGGATGAGGCCTATCTGGGTGTGATGGTGGATGATCTGATAACTCGCGGTACGGAGGAGCCATACCGTATGTTTACCAGCCGGGCTGAATATCGCCTGCTGCTGCGGGAGGATAATGCCGATCTGCGCCTGACCGAACAGGGTCGCGCCCTGGGCC
>CBFDBF010000205.1:0-3693 GCA_965602975.1 uncultured Gammaproteobacteria bacterium
AAAGGGCTAGAGGAGCACTACAAACAACAGGCAGAGGCTATCTTGCAGCCTATTCTAGGGAGCGACAAGGTGCGTGCAGGGGTGACAGTAGAGGTTGATTTCACTGTTAGTGAACAGACCGCAGAGCGTTTTAATCCAGACCTGCCTGCACTGCGGAGTGAGCAGGTGAATGAGCAGTCGAGTAGTCTGTCGGCGGCACAGGGTGTGCCTGGAGCAATCAGTAATCAGCCCCCTGCTGCCGGTTCTGCACCGGAGCAGGCCGCAGGTGGCCAGGGTGGCAGTCAGTTAGCCGATGATGCACAGCCGATAAACAGCAGCAAGCGTGCCACCCGTAACTATGAGCTGGATAAGACCATCAGTCATACTCAGATCTCATCCGGGGTGCTGCGTAAACTCTCAATTGCAGTAGTAGTGGATGATCTGGTGACCACGGCCAAAAATGGAAACGAGGAGCGGAAAGAGCGTACTCCGGAGGAGATAGAGCGGTTTACCAAATTGGTAAGAGAGGCGGTTGGTTTTAGTGAGTTGCGCGGTGATAGCGTGAGCGTGATCAACGCCCCATTCCAGGTTCCATTGCCACCAGAGCCACTGCCAGAGATGGCTATCTGGGAGAAGCCATGGGTGTGGGACCTGGGTAAACAGATTGCTGGAATAGCCTTGGTTTTGGTGCTGGTCTTTGTGGTACTTCTACCTACTATCAAGCGGCTGAGTGAGGCACCTCCGCCACCACAATATGTGGCAGTGGCGAGCGGTGCAGCAGTTCCTGGAGGACAGCCAGGTGCCATTGGTGGTGCACTAGAGGGGGAGAGTGAGGCGCTGCAACTCCCCGGCAAAGGTAAATATGAGGATACACTGGATGCGGCACGGCAGCTGGTGAGTGAAGATCCAACCAGGGTGGCACAAGTGGTGAGAAGTTGGGTGGCTGAAGATGGCTGAAACTGATAAAAACGGAGATCAATTAGGTCACCTTAAGGGGGTTGAGCGCGCCTCTATCCTGATGCTCGCCCTAGGGGAAGAGGATGCTGCTGCCATCTTGTCACAGATGGGGCCGAGAGAGGTGCAGGAGCTGGGCACCTATATGGCTAGTCTAACCAATGTGAGTACCGCTCAGATGGAGCAGGTGATGAGCTCCTTTGTCGATACTCTGAGCACTCAAACAGCTCTGGGCATGAATTCGGATGACTATATCCGTAATGTACTTAATTCGGCGCTAGGATCAGATAAGGCGAGTGGGGTGATTGACCGTATCCTGTTGGGTCGTAACAGCAAGGGTCTGGAGCAGCTCAAATGGATGGATCCAAAGGCGGTAGCCGAGATAATTCGGCTGGAGCATCCACAGATCATCGCTATTGTGCTCTCTTTTCTCGATCCGGATCAGGCCGCAGAGGTGCTCTCTCAATTTCCTGAAGTGGTGCGTACTGATGTGGTTCTGCGTATCGCCTCCCTTGATGGTATTCAGCCATCTGCACTGCAGGAGCTGGATGATGTGCTGGATGCACAGTTCTCTGGTGCCTCCAATGTGAAAACCTCTGTGCTTGGCGGAGTTAAGGCTGCCGCTAATATACTCAATATGGTGGAGGGGAGTGTAGAGGAGCAGATCATGGAGCAGGTCGCCGCTGCCGACGAGGATCTGGCACAGGAGATCCAGGATAACATGTTTGTCTTTGAGAACCTGATCGAGGTGGATGATCGTGGTATTCAGACACTGTTGCGGGATGTCGCTTCAGATCAGCTGATGTTGGCAATGCGGGGGGCGGATGATGCCCTGCAGGAGAAGATATTTAAGAACATGTCACAGCGGGCTGCAGAGATGCTGCGGGATGACCTGGAGGCTGCCGCACCGGCACGTCTAAGCGATGTAGAGGGGGCGCAGAAAGAGATTTTAACCGTAGCCAGAAAGCTGTCAGATGCTGGTGAAATTATGTTAGGTGGGGCTGGCGGAGAAGAGTTTGTCTAGCAAAATCATCAGGGGTAGTAAATCGGATGGTGCCCAGCAGTGGCAGCCACCAGATGTTGCGCCCAAGGCAAACCGCGGTGTTCATGGCTCTATGTTGACCGCAGAGCAGTTAGAGCAGGTGCAGAAGCAGGCGTTTGATGAGGGTTTTGAGCAGGGAAAAAAGGAGGGGTTTGAGTATGGCCACAAGGAGGGGCTGTTAAGTGGAGAGAGTACACTTAGAGAGAGTATTGGGCGTATAGATAGTCTGATTAATACACTAAACAGACCGTTTCAAAAGCTCGATGATCAAGTCGAGCGAGAGATAGTTGAGTTGATTATTGCTACAGTGCGACAGTTGGTGCGGCGGGAGATAAAGGCTGACCCAGAGCAGATAGTTGGTGTGGTGCGTGAGGCGATGGCTATACTGCCGGTCTCATCGCGTAATGTACGACTGATCCTCCATCCTGAAGATGCAGCACTTATTCGTGAGATCTACGCTATAACCGAACAAGAGGTGGGTTGGACCATTGTAGAAGATCCAGCACTGGAGCGGGGTGGCTGTAAGATTAGCACTGATCTCTCACGGGTAGATGCTACTCTGGAGTCGAGATTGGCAGCACTGGTGACGCGGCTTCTTGGGGGCGAGCGTAACCAGGATGCTATTCAGGATGAGAGCATATGACGGGGAAGCCACCACCAACTGATGAGCGTAGTGATATTTGGCTAGAGCGTCTGGCCAAGTGCCGTACCAGACTGCTGGATGGCCGTGGATTGACTCTGGAGGGAAAGCTTACCCGGATGGTAGGTTTGACTCTAGAGGCGATGGGGTGTCGTGCGGCGATTGGTGGACAGTGTGATGTTATTGGAACCAGTGGTAACCGGATAGAGGCCGAAGTGGTGGGGTTTGCAGGAGAGAGCCTATATCTGATGCCCACAGGGGATATTCGTGGTCTGGAGCAGGATGCCAGAGTAGTACCTACCGGGCGGGTGTGCGAGGCGCATGTTGGTAACCATCTATTGGGCAGAGTAATCGATGGAGCGGGGCGACCGCTCGACTCAAAAGGCCCCATCCATACCGAATTTTGTCGTCCCCTGAATGGAGAGACCAGTAATCCACTCTCTCGCTCTGCTATTCGGGAACCGCTGGATGTAGGGGTGCGGGCCATAAACTCTCTACTTAGCGTGGGTCGTGGCCAGCGTCTGGGACTGTTCTCTGGATCTGGTGTGGGCAAGAGTGTACTGCTGGGGATGATGACCCGCTATACCAATGCCGATGTGACGGTAGTTGGCCTTATCGGTGAGCGTGGGCGTGAGGTGAAAGAGTTTGTGGAGAATATCCTCGGAGACGAGGGGATGGCGCGTGCGGTAGTGGTGGCAGTCCCAGCCGATCAGCCCCCACTGCGGCGGATGCATGGGGCGATGTTGGCTACCAGTATCGCTGAACATTTTCGGGATCAGGGGTTGCAGGTGCTACTGTTGATGGATTCATTGACACGGTTTGCTCAGGCGCAGCGCGAGATCGCCTTGGCCATCAATGAACCACCAGCGACCAAGGGTTATCCACCATCGGTCTTTGCCAAGCTGCCGCAACTGGTGGAGCGGGCAGGCAATGGTGACAGTGGTGGCGGCTCTATTACCGCTTTCTATACCGTGCTTGCTGAGGGCGATGACCAGAATGACCCCATCGCTGATGCTGCTAGAGCCATTCTCGATGGGCATATTGTTCTCTCTCGTCAGTTGGCAGAGATGGGCCACTA
>CBFDBF010000206.1:0-3689 GCA_965602975.1 uncultured Gammaproteobacteria bacterium
CGACCAATTCAAGGAGATGGGGGCAAAACATCTGCGCCAGCTGGGCAAACCTCACTCTGTGTTTTATGATATTAAACATGCACTTCCATCAACTATGGTAGATGGAAGTCTATAAAACGCCCCTAACAACAGTTGGAGTTAACATGAAAATAATGGTTACCGGCAGTGCCGGTTTTATCGGCTCTGCACTCTCACTCCGCCTACTAGAGCGGGGTGATAAAGTCATAGGGATTGACTCACTAAATGACTACTATGATGTCAATCTAAAAAAGGCGCGTCTAGCGCGTACCACCCCCCACCCAGACTACACCGATCTACGGGTCAACCTGGAAGATCGCGAGGCTATAGCTGATGCCTTCAGCCAGCATAAACCGGATCGAGTGGTAAACCTGGCCGCACAGGCAGGGGTGCGCTACTCCATAGAAAACCCGCAGTCAGATATAGACACCAATCTGGTCGGCTTCGGTAACATCCTTGAGGGCTGCCGCCACAACGGAGTGGAGCATCTGGTCTACGCCTCCAGCAGTTCTGTCTACGGAGCCAATACCAACATGCCATTTTCGGTGCATGACAACGTAGACCACCCGCTGAGTCTCTATGCAGCCAGTAAGAAGGCCAATGAGTTGATGGCTCACACCTATAGTAATCTCTACGATATGCCCACTACCGGGCTACGCTTCTTCACCGTCTACGGCCCTTGGGGGCGACCTGATATGGCGCTGTTTATGTTTACCCAGAAGATCCTGGCAGGTGAACCGATCGATGTATTCAACTACGGTAACCATAGGCGCGATTTTACCTATATCGATGACATTGTAGAGGGTGTGATCCGCACCCTCGACAACACAGCAACGCCCAATCCAGAGTGGAGCAGTGATGCGCCAGATTCTGCTACCAGTCTAGCCCCATACCGACTCTACAATATCGGCAATAACCAACCGGTTGAGCTACGACACTACATCGCGGTACTAGAGGATTGCCTAGGAAAAAAAGCGGAACAGAACCTGCTGCCACTCCAGCCTGGAGATGTGCCTGACACCTATGCCAACGTCCAAGATCTAATTCGTGACGTAGACTACAAACCAGCAACCTCGGTAGAGGATGGGATCAAACGGTTTGTTGAGTGGTATCTGGAGTATTACCAGACCTGAGAAGAGTACGGTTTATCCGTCACCCCGCAACAGGCTGGGGTGACAAGGGTATAACCAACCAAAAAACCCCTATCAGATCAATAGGCCAACAGCCCTATACAGATAATAGTATTATTATATTAATCAGCATGTTATAAGAGCAATCTAATGTTTTTCTTTATATAGAATCAACCATCACTATTTCTATAAAACATCACTACTGTCCCGTTATTTCAAGCACTGGTGCTAAGCCCACATAGCACTAAAGCAACCCCATCGAGATGATGCTGCCCATTGACTCTTCGTGCCAGCGGGACTTACTCGAGCATGTCGTTGATGACGTTTTTGAACCAACTGTGGGCATAGCTCACCTCACGCTTACGTATCTCAGGGCTGGCATTAGCCGGTGAAACGCCTCCGGAACCTTTTATCGGTTCAATTGTATTGGTTTTGGCGTCGAGGCCATAAATCGCAGCCACCGAGATGCCGAAGTCCTCACCCACCACGCTATAGCACGTATTGGTGAAGGTGGGATCACCCGGTTCAAGACCGTGGAAACGGCTCACAATGGCCGCCGCTGCCACTTTGGCCTGCGAGTTGGCCGCATAGGCCGACTTGGGCATCTTGGCAGCGCTGGAGGCATCACCCAGCACATAGATATCCTTGTGACGGCTCGATTCGAATGTGCGTTTATCCACCGGACACCAGTCACCATCGACCAGATCGGCAGCAAAGGCGATGGCGCCAGCCTTTTGCGGGGGGATGATATTCACCACATCACCCCGATACTCATCGAACTCCGTCTGCACGATAAGGTTTGCCGGATCCACACTCTCCGTCGCACCTCCGTCAAAACCACTAACCCACTCAATCATACTGTTATCGGTGCCATAGCCGTAGAGCTTGGTCCAGCCCTCGGTATAGAGCCCCTGCTTGGAGAAGGCTGTTTTTGGATCGAGGATGATGATCTTGGCGCGCGGCTTGTGATGCTGACAATACATAGCGATCTGTGAAGCGCGCTCGTAAGGACCAGGCGGGCATTTAAAGGGGTTGGGCGGTGCTACGATGATCACCCGCCCACCTTCCGGCATAGCCTCGATCTGACGGCGCAGCAGCTGTGTCTGCGGACCGGCGTACCAAGCATGAGGGATCTTCTCCTCGGCAACCTTCTCGTCATAGCCCTCTATGGCTCCCCACTTAAAACCAACACCAGGGGAGACCACGCAGGCATCATACTCAAAACTTTTACCTCCTGCAGTCTGCACCACCCTCTTCACCGGATCTATGCCGATGGCCGTATCCATGAGCACATTCACCCCATAACGGCGCAGACCATCATAACTGAAGGTAAGAGACTCGATAGTACGCTCGCCACTCAGCACCTCGTTGCTCATAAAGCAGGAGGTATAACTGGGTTTGGATTCGATCATGGTTACTTCTATGTTCGGATCGAGCTTGCGTAGATACTTGGCGGCGGTACTGCCACCCACGCCGCCACCGACCACAACGACGCGACGCGCTGCTCCGAGGACCAGAGACGGAAAGCCAATGGTGGCACCAAGTACTGCGGCACCACCGGCTGCTCGGATGAATGTTCTGCGATTGGTATCAGTCATGATTCTGTTCCTCGACGCCGTCTTACTTCTGGCTACCGTAGTAGTGGATAAGAGCGGGAAGGGCGGCCCCTTTGCCTACCTCCTTAATCACCGCATCGACCTTACGCTGCATCTTATTTACGCTTACCGGCAATAAAATCATCCATAGTGTATTCCAGATACGGCATCCACTGACCGGCCAGGGTACCGGCATCGCCGGGACGACCGCCGTTCTCGTGGCACTTCTCGCAGTGTTTCTCGTGCAGTTTGGCACCCTGTGCGACCAGGGCCGCATCATAGGCCTGTGGATACAGGCGCAGCCGCTGGCTAGCAAAAAACCAGGCCATCTCCTTGAACTGCTCATCGCTGTAGGCCTTGGCAATGCGGTTCATGATAGTAGCGTTGCGCTCGTCATTCCGGTAGGCCTGCATGGCGTCAACAAAGACCTCAGGATCCATGCCGGCAATAGCAGGCATCGATGGCCCCACACTAGAGCCGTCGGTACCATGGCAACCAGCGCAAGTAAAGGACAACGCCTGTCCAGTTGGTTCCGCCAGGAGGGTCGCCGGAACCAGTACCAGCACAGCCAGGAGAAAAATGCGAACGTTCTTGCCCATAGTATTCTCTCTGTTCATGTTCTCCTCCCCCATCAGCTTGGTGTGGTCATCAGACCGATCAGCACCAGTGTCAACAGCGCCAAGCCGGTCATGATAAGCACGGTGGTAATAAAAGAGGCCGCTAGATCACTACGGCGTGAGGGACGCCTGACCAGGTGGTTTTCCAATTCACCAGACTCGACGAGTCGATCATATTCGACACGGTGGTCGTGCTTGAACTCCTCTATGGGAATCCTACCGGTGAAGATGGTGGTACTCATGGGGAAACGCTCAGGCCGGAAGTGCACATTAAAAAAGTGTACCGAATTGAGGAAGATGGCCGCCAACAACGCCTCCTCAGCATGGAT
>CBFDBF010000207.1:0-3664 GCA_965602975.1 uncultured Gammaproteobacteria bacterium
TAGATCTGGGTGGTATCGATGGTCTGCTGCATATCACTGATATGGCTTGGAAGCGGGTCAAGCATCCATCAGAGGTGGTTGAGATTGGCACTGAAGTTATGGTCAAGATCCTTAAGTTTGATCGTGAGAAGCAGCGGGTCTCCCTCGGTCTGAAGCAGATGGGAGAGGATCCATGGGTTAATCTGGCACGTCGTTACCCTGAAGGTACTAGATTGTTCGGTAAGATCACAAATCTTGCTGATTACGGCTGTTTTGCCGAGATAGAAGAGGGTGTTGAGGGACTGATTCACGTCTCTGAAATGGATTGGACCAACAAAAATGTACACCCATCCAAGCTAGTACAGCTAAGCGATGAGGTAGAGGTTATGGTGCTGGATATTGATGAGGAGCGGCGGCGTATCTCCTTAGGTATGAAGCAGTGTCAGGCCAACCCATGGGATGAGTTTGCGGAGAGCCATAAGAAAGGTGATCATGTCACTGGCAAGATCAAGTCGATTACCGATTTTGGTATCTTTATCGGTCTGGATGGCGGTATCGATGGTCTGGTGCATCTCTCCGATATCTCTTGGGATGAGGCGAGTGAAGATGTGGCACATAACTACAAGAAGGGTGATGAGTTGGAGACGGTCGTGCTCTCTGTGGATCCAGAGAGGGAGCGTATATCTCTGGGGGTTAAACATCTTGATCAAGACCCATTCTCCAGTTATGTGGGGGCTCACCCAAAGGGTAGTATCGTGATTGGCATTATCAAAGAGGTGGATGCTAGAGGTGCTGTCATAACTTTGGACGAGGGGGTAGAGGGGTATCTACGTGCCTCTGAGTTGTCACGTGAGCGGGTAGAAGATGCACGTACAATACTGAAAGAGGGGGAGGAAGTAGAGGCTAAGTTCCTCGGTGTAGACCGCAAGAATCGGACTATCTCTCTATCGATCAAGGCAAAAGATGTAGCCGATGAGAAGGCGGCTATTAAGAGCTATGGGACAAGTCCAAAGGCTGGTGCCGCTACACTAGGGGATCTGCTGAAAGAGCAGATGGGTGGTGGTGACGAGTAGTAGCCTTAAGATTTGCCCGCTTGCTTTATGTACATGTATGGGGCTCGGTTGAAGACATGGATGTTTTTAGCTGAGCATATGGCTAGATTGGCACCTTGTAAGTAGCTGTTTAGGGGAGAGTGTAAAATATGACTAAGTCAGAATTGATTGATGTCATCGCCAAGAAGCAGAATATGCTGGCATATCGTGATGTTGAGCTGGCGGTAAAGTGCATTCTGGAGCAGATGAGTCAGGCTCTCTCCTCGGGTGAGAGGGTCGAGGTGCGCGGTTTTGGTAGTTTCTCTCTTCACTATCGCCCTCCCAGACAGGGGCGTAATCCAAAAACTGGTGTCTCTGTTGCTCTGGCAGGCAAACATGTCCCACATTTTAAACCTGGTAAGGAGCTGCGGGAGCGGGTTAACCAGGGTTTTTTAAGTCAGCAGGGACAGAAAGAGTAGCTTCAATCCTGCAGCAATCACTTCCTTATCATCCAGATAGTAGTCGTCTGTTTGCGGCTATTGCCGATCGGCCGTGGGCGGTTTTTCTGGATAGTGGACAGCCCCTCTCTCCTCAAGGGCGTTACGATATCCTGTCGTGCGAGCCGATGGCCACACTGCGTTACCGCTGTGGCTCAGCAGATGTGGTCGGGGCAGATGTTTACCTCTCTATCGATGATCCCTTTAAGTTACTGCGTGACATGCTTGGAGAGAGGTCGCAGCCTATTGCTGGATTGCCATTTTCCGGCGGTGCTATCGGTTACCTGGGGTATGACCTGGCTCACTGCCTGGAGAGACTCCCATCTATTGCAGTAGATGATATCGGTATGCCGGAGATGGCTATTGGTATCTATGATTGGGCCGTAGTAGTAGATCACCAGCAGCAGCAGAGCTGGTTGGTAGGGCAGGGACGTGATGCAGTTACTCGTCAGCGTTGGAGCGAGTTGGTAGAGCTGTTTTCATCCCCACCTAAGCAGATGGAGCGGCAGCCATTCAGGCTGGATGGAGAGATCGATTCCAATCTGAGCAGAGAGCAATATGCGCTGGCATTTTCACAGATTAAGAAGTATATCCATGATGGAGACTGTTATCAGGTGAATCTGGCGCAGCGTTTCAGTGCAACTGCTACAGGTGATCCATGGTTGGCCTATAACTATCTACGTCAGATCAACCCTGCACCCTTTAGTAGTTATCTTAATATGCCAGATGGCCAGATAATCGGCTGTTCACCAGAGCGTTTTCTTAAGGTAAGAGAGGGCGAGGTAGAGACCAAGCCGATTAAGGGAACCCGCCCTAGATCAAAAGAGCCGACACTGGATAGAGAGCTGGCAGCAGAGCTTGGAAATAGTGCCAAGGACCGCTCAGAGAACCTTATGATTGTGGATCTGTTGCGGAATGACCTAGGCAGAAGCTGTGAGCCTGGCACTGTCCATGTGCCTAGTATGTTTGTGGTAGAGAGCTTTGCCACTGTCCACCATTTAGTGAGCACCATCAGGGGGCGGCTAGCGTCGGGCAGAGATGCAGTTGCACTATTAAGGGGTTGTTTTCCTGGTGGCTCAATAACCGGTGCCCCCAAGGTGCGCGCTATGGAGATCATCGAAGAGCTAGAGCCCAACCGGCGTGGTATATATTGTGGCTCTATCGGTTATTTTGGGTTTGACGGCTCCATGGATAGCAGCATTACTATCCGTACTCTGTTACATAAAGATGGTAATATTTACTTTTCTGCTGGCGGTGGTATTGTTGCCGACTCCAATATGGAGGATGAATACCAAGAGACCATGGATAAGGCTGCTGCCATCTTTGAGATGTTACGGGGCACCTCAGAATAGAAGATATATAAAGCTTAGAGAGCAGATAGAGAGCAGCAGTGAGAACCGTTCATGCCGAGCTCTGCTGTAAGCGCTATCACTGGCCATAATGGCGCTGATTTGATTCTGTACCTGATCATGCATGATATAATTATTGATATTATTCACTATGTTATCCTCGATTATAAAGGTGAAAAATAGGTCTGTTGCCAGCTCCATATACGCCATTATGTTCTCCAATGGTTCTACTATAGCATATAGAGAACAAAAGAAGAACTGATTATTGAAAATAGTTGCAAGAATATGATTGTAAAATGATAAATCGGCGTATTAATAATTGTGTGGAATCTATTTGTAACCAAGGGTGCAGGGTTGTTCGATTCTCTATTGAGGCACTAAAAGATGGTACCAAATTGGCAGAAACTGAGGGTCTGTCGGCAGCAGAGAAGAGCGAGGTTCTGCTGGAGTTAGAGGAGATTATGGAGGTATATGTAGATGGTTGTAATCTATAGTAAGTAACAGGAGAAATGGTATCTCTAAAACAAAAAAAACCGACAATCGTGAGTTGCGGAAGATAGTCTACTCCAGCTCATCAGATATTCATGGTACTGGACTATTCGCTCGGAGAGATATTGCAGAGGGTGAACATGTCGGTACTTATCACGGCCCCAAGACCAAGCGCAATGGTACCTATGTGCTCTGGGTATATGAGTCAGATGATGATAAAAAACCGGTAGGGTATAACGGCAAGAACCTGCTACGCTTCCTCAACCACTCAGATGAGTACAATGCCGAGTTTGATGGGCTGGATCTGTATGCCCTGAGG
>CBFDBF010000208.1:0-3650 GCA_965602975.1 uncultured Gammaproteobacteria bacterium
GACTGTGGCATCAACCCGTAACTAAAAGCCATGAATAAGCTGTAGTGGTTCAGACTTGATCTGACAGTTCCCGGTTTTTTGGAAGCCTGTGTTGTCAGGTCAAGTTCAATTTACCGGTGTGCACCCGGAGCTAAGTTGTGTGTTGTGAGATGGCCCAAACCACATGCTCTCTAACCTGTTCCGAGGGGTGATGGCGGCGTGACTCCAGAGCTGTGATGATCGCCTCTGTGGTGGTTGCATTCCCCAGCGCTACAGCTATATTACGCAGCCAGCGCTCATGGCCGAGCCGTCTTATTGGTGATCCCTCAAGTCGCTGCTTGAACTCATCCTCACTCCAGGCAAACAGATCTATCAGTAGTGGGGCATCCAGTCCGTTGCGCGGCAGAAAATCCTGCTCCGATCCAGGCGTGGCAAACCTGTTCCAGGGGCAGGCCAGCAGGCAGTCATCACAGCCGTAGATGCGATTCCCTAGCAGTGGACGCAGCTCCAGTGGGATAGAGCCATGCAGCTCAATAGTAAGATAGGAGATACAGCGGCGCGCATCGACTATATAGGGGGCGATAATCGCTTGGGTGGGGCAGATGTCGATACACTCTGTGCAGCTACCACAGTGGTCGGTTGATGGGGTGTCTAGAGGTAGCGGTAGATCGGTGTAGATCTCCCCCAGAAAAAACCAGGAGCCACCGCTGCGGTTGACCAGATTGCTGTGCTTGCCAACCCAACCCAGCCCAGCCTGCTGCGCCAGCGGCTTCTCTAGTACCGGCGCTGAATCGGCAAAGACCCGATAACCAAATGGGCCTATGGCCTGCTCTATCTGTCGGGAGAGCCGTTGCAGGCGATGACGCAACAGCTTGTGGTAATCGCGCCCCAGGGCATAGCGGGAGACAAACCCAAGATCATCTTGGGCAAGCACCGCTGTACTCCGATCTTCGGCCTGCTGGTAGTTGAGGCGGGCAGAGATCACCGTTACGGTTCCGGGGAGAAGTAGCTGTGGACGGCTCCGTTTTTGGCCGTGGCGAGCCATATACTCCATATCCCCGTGGTGCCCAGCTGCCAGCCACTCCTGTAGATGGGCCTCTGCCGCAGATAGTTCAGTACTACTTATACCAATCCTCTGAAAACCCAGCTCCTCTCCCCACTGTTTGATCTGCGCGGCCAGAGCTGTTAGCTGTTGGTTATCTATCTGTGGTGCCATGGCGGGAATATACCTGATTGGCGCGGTTAAAACCCCAGATTTAAGTGTGGAGGGTGTGGTTGCTGCTCCCGGCAGGCTGGTAGGAGCTGGTTTGTAGGGTAGAGTAGCAGCACGCCCTAGATCGAATGTCTGGATGCAAAAAACTGTCTACCATGCCATCATTGCGCAGTATGGATAGAGCGCACTCAACAACCACAACCTTTAGCCCGGTACTGCTGGTAACTGGCCTTGCCTTACTTGCGCTTACTGGTTGGCAGCGGGCGGAGCAGCAGCCTCTACCGGCCTTTAGTCTGCAGCCAGAGATTGCTGGTAACGCGGTATCCAGCTATAGCACTACATTTGCGACCCACGGTGTGACTACGATGGCACATAGTGCTGCTGCGGTTGAGCTGGATGGTGGCGATCTTCTGGCTGTCTGGTATGGCGGTTCCGGTGAGAAGAAAGAGGATGTCTGTATATATAAAAATCGCTGGAGCAGAGCCGACCAGAGCTGGGCGCGTGAGAGTAAACTTATTAGTGTAAGCCAGACCCGCAGCGGTAGCGGCAGGTTTACCCGCAAGCTGGGTAATCCGGTGATCACTCGCGGCCCTGATGGCAGGCTCTGGCTGTTCTATGTCAGCACTATTGGGGGGTGGGCAACCAGCAAGATAAATTTTACCACCTCGAATGATGAGGGGGTGAACTGGTTGCCACCACGGCAACTCCCGGTATCCCCATTTCTTAATCTTAGTACCTTGGTTAAGGGGAAGCCGATCCACTACGCAGATGGGAGCGTTGGCCTGCCGGTATACCATGAGCTATTTGGTAAGTTTGGGGAGCTGCTGCGTCTTAACCAAAATGGTGAGGTGGTGGATAAGAGCCGCCTTGCCTGGGGGCGAGACTCGCTCCAACCGATAATCCTGCCACTCAATGAGCGGCAAGCGTTGTCGCTGCTGCGTTATGCCGGTGATGCGCCATATCGTATCTTGATGCAGCAGAGCGATAGTGCCGGAGTTGACTGGCCATACCCAAACAAGAGTGAACTGCCCAACCCCAATGCGGCAATCAGTGGCCTGAGTATTAAGGGTGGTAGGGAGCTGCTGCTGGTGTTCAATAACGACCCGGAAGAGCGGGACCGTCTGAGTCTGGCCAGATCTATAGATAGTGGTGCTAGCTGGCAGGTTCTGCATACGTTTGACCAGAGATCGGCAGTCAAAGGAAAAAAGGAGGGCTTCTCCTATCCCAGTCTGATTCAGGCCAAAGATGGTGAGTTCCATCTGTTCTACACCTGGAACCAGAGCGATATCAAGCATGTTAGCTTTAACCGGGCATGGCTGGAGTCACTATGAATATGTCGCTACCAGATGTTGTGGCACTCGTTGGCCATGCGCTATTACTGACAGCTATTCCAGTGCGATTGGCGCACTCTATCGGGCTGCATCAGGGTTATATCTATCTCTTGTCTGCGGCTATTTTTGTGCTCTCTCTGCTGCCGCTTGGAGAGATGTCATGGGCACAGTACAGCAACGGTATTTTCTCCGACTTGAGTATGGTAACTATCCTCTTGTTGGGTAGATATCTGCTGTTTCCAGATGCCTCCAAGCAGCAGAGTAGAGGGCTGTTCCTGTTGCTGGCTATTACCGGAATAGCGTTCTATCCGTGGGCTTTGGGAGTAGGTATGTTAGATCCATACCGTTGGGGATATCTCAACACATATCACGGCCTGTTGGAGCTGATGCTATCCATTGGGGTGTTGGCAACAGTTCTGTTGCTGGCGTATCTGCGGCGTAACGGCTTGATTATGTTTTCGCTGGTTGCTGCTGTGGCCGGATTCCAGCTCCATCTTATGGCGTCGAGGAATCTTTGGGATTACCTGCTAGATCCACTGGTAGTGATCTATGCACTGGTGAGTACAGTGGTCTATTTTACAAGAGGTGTGGAGGTTAGAGAGTGGCGCTGAGAGATATCTTTGATAATACGACTCTTCTGGAGCGCTCCATACTGGGGGCTGTTTTTCTGGTTACCCTGGCAGGTATGACGTTGAGCTATCTCGATGAGGAGTATTTTAAGACGGTATTGATTACCGAAGATGGCCCACTTGAGTGGCTAACGGTAGTAGCATTGGCGGTTACTGCACTGCTCTGTTGGTGGCGGGTCTGGTCGCTGCGGGGAGAGCGCCCGCTGCTGTTTCTATTTATGACTGCTCTGCTTGGTCTGGTGTTTCTCTTTGGTGCGGGTGAGGAGATCTCCTGGGGGCAGCGTATTTTTAATACTGAGAGCTCGGCCTTTTTCCAACAACATAACGCGCAGGGTGAGACCAATCTGCACAATCTGGTAGTGGGTGAGACCAAGATAAATAAGTTGGTATTTGGTGCTGGGCTACATATCGTGCTGCTGCTCTATCTGTTTTTGCTGGTACCGCTATATAAACGCAGGCCTGCGGTCGCCAGTTTTATGGATCGGTTCGCTGTCCCTA
>CBFDBF010000209.1:0-3600 GCA_965602975.1 uncultured Gammaproteobacteria bacterium
TAGATGTTTATAGTGACACAGGCCGCCAATAGCAGCAGTGTGGCCAGCAGGCCACCAGTTGTGGTAACTGTTTTCATGGTTTTAATCCTCACTATTTAATTACTGGTTCCGGACTTTGGCTGATATCTTGTAATTTGGTTACCAGTATCTCCCAATCGATATTTTGGTTAAAACCTATAATATCAATGCGAGGTATACCGCCACCACGAACAAGATAGTAGCCCTGTTCTGCCGACTCTATACCACCCATGGCACACACTCCATGCTGCAGACGGCAGCTGATTCCAAGGCGTGAGTAGCCAAACTCCTTAAACATTCGCATAAAAGTGCGTGAAATTGCACCGGCAACACCAACCCCGCCAAGGTTCGATATATTATCTACCGCTTTTTGGCTAATGCGGTGCTTGCTATCATCCTCTAGTGGAGTTTCAAAGCGCGCCTCAAATGCAACCGGCCGCCACGCCTCCAAGTAGAGCTTATGTATATATCCCTGTAGTCTGCCAGTTATCTTACCGAAGGAGAAGGTGCGAGTCAGGGTCTCCAGGTCAAGGTTTTTTAACTCTATATCAGCCTGCGCTCTGGGTAGAGCTCCAAACAGATCCTCCAGATATAGATTATTGATAGTTACATCTCCTTCAAATAACCCTATTTGCATCTCTCCATCTACCTCAATCTTACCCTGTTCGTAGGAGACCGCGGGGATTTTTCCCGACAACTCTCCCGCCAATGGTGGCCAATCCAGGGCGTGGCTTATTGCCTGCATCGAAATCGGTGCAATCGAACCTTGAAACCGTACTTTAGGGCCATCTTTTCCATCAACCATATTAAACCTATCCACCCGTAGACTACCATCAAGTACAGGCAACCGTAGTGGTGCTTTGAGCTCTACTCCTCCATCTTTTAGTTGCAGAGTGGTATTGCTTTGGCCGATGCTTATCCCTTCTAGTAGATGCCCTCCCTCCCAACTTAGGCGGCTAGACTCTGCTGCTCGACCGGAGGTGGCAATCAACCGACCATTTAAGCCATAAATGGCAAAACCACCATCTCTATCCTCCATAAAGAGGTCATTTAGCTGTAGCTCTACCCTATGTTGACCACGACTACCCATCTCAAGTTCCAGTACTCCCTCCCCTGCTAACTCAAGGTTTTCCAGCAGAGTTCCTGCCATGACTGGCTGTAGATAAGCGCCGTAAACGGAGGGGAGGTCCATTTTGTCTGTTTTTAGTTTAACTCTCTGTATACGCAGGTTTTTTCTAAGATAAAATGTGGCTGATAACCACGCCTGCACCACCCCAGCATGGCGGTAGAGTAGATTGCGGATGGATAGTTTTCTATTTTCGGCGGCCCAATCAAATCCGAATTTAAGGTCTATTGGGCGCTCTTCTGGGGCTATAAATATGGCTGGAGTCAGTATTGCCCCACGTTGTAAGCTAATCTTTTGATTACCGATCCAGCTGTTACCGTCATGTTTGACACTACCATGCCACCTACCATATAGCTCCTCACCGAGATACTCACCACTACTATCACTGAAGGATATATTGCGCATGTGACTCTGCCAATGTAACTCTGCGAGCCCCTCTGCCTCACTCCCCATCACCTGCAGTGAGAGATCAGTTCTCCCCTTGAGCTGCACTCCACGACTCGCTACTAACAGCCGATTCAGCTGCCTCAGATCTACTGCTTTGGCATCTAATTTAAGCTGCCACGCTCCGTTAACCGATGTCGCCTGCAGCTCCAGTGGAAAGCTGAAACTCTTTGCTTTAGAGCGGTCAACAGTGAGCTTGCCGTCGCTACAGCTAATACTCTTACCACTGATCTCACCTTGAGGACACTCTAGTTGGAGTGATGCCAGAGGTGCAGCCAAAGATGGGTGGATCAGCTCTCTGCCTTGCAGTCGCAGGGTGATACTATCATCCTCGTTCCATGCTAGATGTAAAGTCACCTCCTGCAGCGACCAATCTGCCCCAGAGAGTCTACCCAACTCTATCTCTATCTGCTCTATGGCTAGGGCATTACTGCTGAACAGCAGTGCTGTACCCAGCACCGCCAATATAGAGAAGAGAGATCTACTCGGTAGGGAAGACACCGGTTGAGAGGTAGCGGTCACCACGGTCACATACGATCACCACGATTACGCCGTTCTCTGTTGTATGCGAGAGTTGCAGGGCTGCCGCCACGGCACCACCTGAGGAGATTCCAACAAGAATACCCTCCTCCATGGCAAGCTTGCGGGTAGTCTCTTCAGCCTCTGCCTGACCCATATCGATGATCCGATCTACCATATTGGCATCATAGATCGCCGGTAGATACTCCTGCGGCCAGCGGCGGATACCAGGTATTGCAGCATCCTCATCGGGCTGCACGCCAATGATCTCAATAGCTGCCTGCTTTTCCTTAAAATAGGCTGAGACCCCCATAATGGTGCCGGTAGTCCCCATGGCACTAACAAAGTGGGTAATCTCACCTCCAGTCTGCTGCCATATCTCTGGGCCTGTCCCCTCCTTATGGGATAGTGGATTATCCGCATTGGAGAACTGATCCAGGATGCGTCCCTCACCTGATGCCTCCATCTCTCTCGCCCTGTCTATGGCAGCCTCCATGCTACCAGCAGCTGGGGTCAGGATAATCTCAGCACCATACGCCCGCATAAGAGCGCGCCGCTCCAGACTCATGTTCTCTGGCATAACCAGGAGCATACGATACCCTCTAATGGCCGCTGCCATGGCCAGGGCAATACCGGTATTACCGCTAGTCGCCTCTATAAGGCTGTCTCCACGACTGATCTCACCCCGCTCCTCGGCCTGGATGATCATATTCAAGGCTGGTCTATCCTTGACCGATCCGGCAGGATTGTTACCCTCTAGTTTGAGCAGTATAGTATTGGAGCTGTTCTTGGACAGACGTTGCATCTGTACTAGAGGGGTTTGGCCGATACACTGCTCAATAGTCGGATAGTTCATAGATTATAGGCATCTCGCAATGGGGACATTAAAAGTAGTAATATAGCATGAGTTATTAGGGAGACACCGTATCGTATCTAAGAAATAGAGGTTTTTGATATGAAGTGCTACGTAAGTTGTAATAAAAGAGTGCTCATTGCTGCTACTGCTCTGTTCTGCTCTGGCGGCTGGGGTGCAGTTGTAGCACAGACAGATAGTGAGACACTATCAGAACTCTATTTCTTTGATGATCTGCCGGTAGTTTTATCGGCAACAAGACTGTCACAGCCGCTAGCCAATATCCCAGTGGCAATCACAATAATCGACAAAGATATGATCCATGCATCTGGTGCTATGGAGATCCCCGACCTACTGCGTCTGGTTCCAGGTTTTCATGTGGCTCGCCACCGCGGCGCGAAGTTCTCTGCCTCCTACCACGGCAATAGCAATGATCTAGCGCGTGATATGCAGGTATTGATTGATGGGCGCTCGGTTTATGACCCCGGCTTTGGCGGTGTTTCCTGGTCAGATCTACCGCTGGCCATCGAGGATATAAACCGGATTGAGGTGATCCGCGGCCCTAACGCTGCGGCATATGGCTCCAACTCCTTCTCCGGGGTCATCAATATCATAACTGAACACCCAGCGGAGCAGCAGG
>CBFDBF010000210.1:0-3591 GCA_965602975.1 uncultured Gammaproteobacteria bacterium
AGATCTTTTAATTAAATGAAAATGCGGAGTTATATGTAATGCCAAAAATCAAGACCAATAGTGGTGCGGCTAAGCGCTTCAAACGAAACGCTTCCGGGTCATTCAAGCGGGGTCAGTCTCACCGTAGTCATATTTTGACTAAAAAGAGCACCAAGCGTAAGCGTCAACTACGTTCACCTATGCAAGTGCACAAATCTGATGTGGCAGCTGCCCGTCGGATGATGCCATACGCCTGATCTGGAGACTGAATCATGCCAAGAGTAAAACGTGGTGTTACCGCACGCGCCAAACATAAAAAGATACTGGATGAGGCTAAGGGCTATTACGGTGCTCGTAGTAAGGTCTACCGTGTCGCCAAGCAGGCAGTAATCAAGGCTGGGCAGTACGCCTATCGTGATCGGCGGCAGAAGAAGCGTCAGTTTCGAGCCCTCTGGATTGCCCGGATCAACGCTGGTGCCAGGAGTAACGGTCTATCATATAGTCGCATGATCAATGGGCTGAAAAATGCTGGAGTTGAGATCGACCGTAAGATACTGGCTGATATGGCTATTTTCGATAAACCAGCCTTTACCGCTCTGGCGGAACAGGCCAAGGCCAATATCTCCAGCCAAGTCTGATTCTCTATTTAGCAGTAGAGTTACCAAGGGGGAAGGCTGTGTGGTCTTCCCCTTTTGTTATGGGTTAAATCTAGGATTATTATCGATGGTTGATGAGTCCACTATGGATCTAGAAGAGTTGACCGGTGAGGCGCAGAGCGCAATCTCCGGAGCGGCCGATATACGTGCTTTGGATGAGGTGCGGGTTCACTATTTGGGTAAGAGCGGGCTATTGACCGCGCAGCTAAAAAAGCTAGGCACTCTACCCAAAGAGGAGCGGCCACAAGCGGGGCAGGCGATCAACCGAGTCAAACAGGAGTTGGCTGGACAAATTGATGGGCGCAAACTGGTGTTGGAGAAGCAGGCACTAGAGCAGCGCCTAGCCGCAGAGCATATTGATGTAACCCTGCCCGGTAGAGGGATGGGGCAGGGCGGACTGCATCCTGTTACCCGCACCATGGAGCGGATTGAAGAGCTGTTTGCTCACGTCGGTTTTAAGGTGGTTGAGGGGCCGGAGATCGAGGATGATTTCCACAATTTTGAGGCGCTTAATATCCCTGCTCACCATCCAGCACGGGCTATGCATGACACCTTCTATTTTGATGCGCACATGCTGCTGCGTACCCACACCTCTCCAGTGCAGATTCGGGAGATGCAGAACTCTAAACCCCCGCTGAAGATCATCGCCCCAGGGCGAGTCTATCGCTGTGACTCAGATCTGACCCACACCCCGATGTTTCATCAAGTTGAGGGGTTTCTCGTGGATGAAGAGGTCTCCTTTGCTGATCTTAAAGGGGTGCTGTATGACTTCCTCTCCAGCTTTTTTGAGCGTGACCTGAAGATGCGCTTTCGTCCCTCTTATTTCCCCTTTACCGAACCATCAGCAGAGGCTGATATAGAGTGTGTGATGTGTAGTGGTAAAGGTTGCAGGGTGTGTGGTAAGACCGGTTGGTTAGAGGTTCTGGGTTGCGGCATGATCCATCCTGAGGTGTTCGGACACGTCGGTATAGATAGCGAACAGTACAGCGGCTACGCCTTTGGCATGGGGGTAGAGCGGCTTGCTATGTTGCGTTATGGCGTTAACGATCTGCGGCTCTTCTTTGAGAATGATCTGCGGTTTCTGCGGCAGTTTAGTTAATTGAGCAATAGGCAACAAGATGAAATTTAGTGAAGCCTGGTTACGGCAGTTGGTAGATCCAGATGTTACCACCACACAGTTGGCAGAGCAGCTCTCTATGGCTGGTCTTGAGGTGGAGTCGGTAGAGCCGGTGGCCGAAGAGTTTGAGGGGGTCGTAGTGGGTGAGGTGCTGGCGAGAGAACAGCATCCTGATGCGGATCGGTTGGGAGTCTGCCGAGTCAATGTTGGTCAAGAGGATGAGCTACAGATAGTCTGTGGAGCGAGCAATGTTACTGTTGGCATGAAGGTGGCGGTGGCGCTGGTTGGAGCCATCTTGCCGGGTGACTTCAAAATAAAAAAGGCCAAGCTACGCGGTGTCCACTCTGTCGGTATGATCTGTTCGGCTGCAGAGCTGGGGCTAGAGGATAGCTCTGAAGGGATTATGCCGCTGCCGGTAGATGCTGCAATAGGAGAGGATTTTCGTAGTTTTCTCTCTCTAGATGACAAGATTATCGAAGTAGATCTAACTCCTGATCGTGGAGACTGCCTCGGTATGGTTGGGATTGCACGCGAAGTTGGGGTGATTAACCGCTGCCCAGTAACTACACCGGTGCTGGAGCCTGTGGCGGCCAGCAGTGAGCAGAGGTTCAGAGTGAAACTGGAGGCTCCAGAGGCTTGCCCCCGCTACAGTTGTCGGGTGATAAGCGGTATCGACCGAGAGGCAGAGAGCCCACTCTGGTTGCAGGAGCGGTTGCGGCGAAGCGGCTTGCGGGCGATCAGCCCAGTGGTAGATGTAACCAATTATATAATGCTGGAGCTGGGACAGCCGATGCATGGCTTTGATCTAGCCAAATTAGATAGCAATATAAGGGTGCGCATGGCGGATCAGGGGGAGAAGTTGACCCTGCTGGATGGGCAAGAGGTGGAGCTTCAGGAGGGGACGTTGGTGATTGCAGACGACTCCAGAGCAGTTGCTATGGCTGGGATTATGGGGGGTGAAGGCTCTGCTGTTACCCATGAAACCAGAGACGTACTGTTAGAGAGCGCATTTTTTGCCCCTACTGCTATAAGTGG
This sequence comes from uncultured Gammaproteobacteria bacterium, assembly GCA_965602975.1. Taxonomy (GTDB): domain Bacteria; phylum Pseudomonadota; class Gammaproteobacteria; order Chromatiales; family Chromatiaceae; genus CBFDBF01. The sequence goes on from CBFDBF010000210.1 coordinate 2,788, forward strand.
CAGGGCGCGTAGCTATGGTCTACATACCGACTCCTCTCATCGGTTTGAGCGTGGGGTAGATCCACAGTTACAGCTGATGGCGCTAGAACGGGCAACTCAACTCCTGCTGGATCTAGTCGGTGGTGAGCCGGGGCCGGTGGTAGAGAGTGCTGCGGAGGAGTATATAGAGCAGCGCCCAGAGATTCTGCTGCGCCGCCAACGGGTAAATCGACTACTGGGTCTCACCATAGAGGATAAGACTATCGTCGATATCCTCAGTCGCTTGGAGATGGAGCTGTGGCAGGTGGATGAGGGGTGGCTAGTGAAAGCCCCTAGTTGCCGCTTTGATATCGGGATCGAGGTCGATCTTATTGAAGAGATTGGGCGCATCTATGGTTACAGTGAGATCCCGATGCACCGCAGTGGTGCGGCTACAGTGATGCGGGCAGAGCCTGAGGTCGCTTTTAGTCTGCATCGAGCTAAACATCTGCTGGTAGATCGGGATTACCAAGAGGTGATTACCTACAGTTTTATCAGCCAAGAGATGCAGCAACTTACTGATCCAGAGCACGATACGGTAGAGTTGGCCAATCCTATATCTAGTGATATGTCGATTATGCGTACCAGCCTCTGGCCAGGTCTATTGCAGAGTGCGCTGTACAATCAATCTAGGCAGCAGGGCCGAATCCGATTCTTCGAGTCAGGTCTTAGGTTTATCAAGGAAGAGTATGAAATACAACAAGATTTAATGTTGGCTGGGTTAATAACTGGAACAAATATCTCGGAGCAGTGGGGGGATAGTAGCGAGCGGTTAGCTGATTTTTT
>CBFDBF010000211.1:0-3588 GCA_965602975.1 uncultured Gammaproteobacteria bacterium
TGCGGTAAACCCGGAACTCGCGTTGGTCATGGAGACTGAGATCTGGCCAAATTTGCTAGCTATATGTGTAGAGGAGGGGGTTTTTACTCTGCTGGGAAATGCGCGGTTATCAAAAAAATCGGCTCGCGGATATGCGCGTCTGGGTCGATTCACCCGCGATACCATGCGGCAGATAGATCTGGTGGCGGCACAGGGGGAGACGGATGCAGAGCGGTTTATCCAACTGGGGGTGCCATCTGGTAAGGTGGTTGTAACTGGCAGTATCAAGTTTGATATCCATATTCAGGCGAGCCTACTGGAGCAGGCCTCTCTCCTGCGTAGCCAGTGGGGAGACCGGCCGGTATGGGTGGCTGCCAGTACCCATGAGGGTGAAGATAGCCAGCTGTTACAGGCGCATAGAGAGATCCTGGGGGCTTTACCGGAGGCTAGACTCTGGCTTTAGCATAGTGCGGCGCTCATCTGGAGAGGCTATAGTGGTGGGTAGTGCAATTTTTCTTGGAGATAGCATGGGTGAGCTACCGCTATTTCTTGCCGCTGCCGATGCGGTGTTTGTTGGTGGTAGTTTGATCAAGAAGGGTGGGCAAAATGTGTTAGAGCCGGCTGCTCTAGGTAAGCCGGTGGTGTTTGGGCCGCACACGTTCAATTTTACCGCCATCTGTGAGTTGTTGCTGGAGCAGGAGGCGGCGGCCAGGGTGGAGAGTAGTGCAGAGCTGGCTGGCGTGATGGCGCAGTGGCTGGGTGATGCTAGCGAACGCTCTCGTATCGGTGAAAGTGGGCGTAATCTGGTGGAGCAGAACCGTGGTGCCATGGAGCGTCTGCTGGTGCTGATAGAGCAGCAGCTGCAAGTTTAGCAGTTTCCCTGGTAAGTAGCGTGGTTGAAAAATATCGGTCAATCCTTTAGCTTTATACAATTCAACTAGGGGTGTTTGTGCGCTGTTATAGTGTGCAGGCTGAGATATACCCTTGAAACCTGATCCAGTCAACCCGAATATTTTATCAGGGAGCACGATCATTGTGCCAAGATGGGTGCTTTCAGGTGAATTTGTGATTAAGTTAATAGTTTAATCTATTGATGATTGAGCAAATATCGCCTGATAGTGGATAGATTGGTACAAGGGCGTGCTAAGCGTTTACCAGTGTTCTCATTAGTAATATTGAGTATAAGTTTATGGCTGTTTTTATAGTTATTAATATGAGGTTAAGCGCCTTGGTAGAATATTCGGGTTTATACTGGCGGAGGGAAGCTGATGAGCAGTATCCAGGATGAGTTTGTCAACCAGACACTGAAGTTGTCGATAGAGGCTACCAGCCCCTATCCAGGCTCCAACAAGATCTACATAGAGGGCTCTCGCCCAGATATTCGTGTCCCTATGCGGGAGGTCTCACAACACGACACATCCTCCAATTTTGGGGCGGAGGAGAATCCAGCTATTCCACTGTATGACACCTCTGGTCTCTACAGTGATCCGGCGGCAGAGATCGATCTGCTCCGAGGGATGCCGAACCTGCGTGGTGGCTGGATTGAGGAGCGCCAGGATAGCGAACAGCTCTCAGGCCCTAGCTCAGAGTATGGTCGTCAGAGGGCGGTTGATCCGGCGTTGGCACCTTTCAGGTTTGAACATATTCGCCCACCACGGCGTGCCAAGAGTGGCAACAATGTCACTCAGATGCACTACGCCCGCCGGGGGATCATCACTCCGGAGATGGAGTTTGTCGCTATCAGGGAGAATTGCCAAATAGAGGAGATGCGAGCCGATTCGCGCTATACCAAGCTATTACGCCAGCATCCTGGACAATCCCTGGGCGCCAATATTCCAGATGAGGTTACTCCGGAGTTTGTGCGTCAGGAGATCGCCGCAGGGCGCGCTTTGATTCCAGCTAATATCAACCACCCGGAGCTGGAGCCGATGATTATCGGGCGCAACTTCAGGGTGAAGATCAACACCAATATCGGTAATTCTGTGGTCACCTCATCTATTGCTGAAGAGGTGGAGAAGCTGGTCTGGTCATGTCGCTGGGGCGGGGATACTTTGATGGATCTCTCTACCGGTAAGAACATTCATGAGACCAGAGAGTGGATCCTGCGTAACAGCCCGGTGCCGATCGGTACCGTCCCTATATATCAGGCGCTGGAGAAGGTGGGCGGCAAGTCCGAAGATCTGACTTGGGAGATCATGCGGGACACCTTGATCGAGCAGGCGGAGCAGGGGGTGGATTATTTCACCATCCATGCTGGACTGCTGTTGCGGCATGTCCCGCTGACTGCTGAACGGTTGACCGGTATCGTCTCACGCGGTGGCGCTATCCTTGCCAAGTGGTGTCTGGCACATCATCAAGAGAATTTCCTCTACACCAATTTTGAGGAGATTTGCGAGATTATGCAGGCCTATGATGTTGCCTTCTCTTTGGGTGATGGTCTGCGCCCAGGTTGCATTGCCGATGCTAATGATGCCGCCCAGTTTGGTGAGTTGGAGACCTTGGGTGAGCTGACAAAGATTGCTTGGGAGCACGATGTTCAGACTATGATAGAGGGGCCTGGCCATGTCCCGATGCAGATGATTGAAGAGAATATGAGTAAAGAGCTAAAAGATTGCCATGAGGCGCCATTTTATACTCTGGGACCGCTGGTTACCGATATCTCCCCTGGTTATGACCACTTTAGCTCCGCTATTGGAGCCGCTCAGATTGGTTGGTATGGAACCGCCATGCTCTGCTATGTCACCCCCAAAGAGCATCTGGGGTTGCCGGACAAGGAGGATGTGCGCGAGGGGATCATCACCTACCGGGTGGCAGCGCATGCGGTGGATCTAGCTAAGGGATTCCCTGGTGCTCAGGTGCAGGATAACGCCATGTCCAAGGCGCGGTTTGAGTTTCGTTGGGAGGATCAGTTCAATCTGGGGCTAGATCCAGCACGGGCGCGGGAGTTTCATGATGAGACCATGCCGCATGATTCAGCCAAGGTGGCACACTTCTGTTCTATGTGCGGCCCCAATTTCTGCTCCATGCGGATTACCCAAGAGGTACGGGATTATGCCAAAAAGAGCGGTATTGATAATGTGGAAGATGCCCTGAAGCAGGGGATGGTCGATAAGGCGCATGAGTTTAATACCAGTGGAGCTGAGATATATCGCAAGGCTTGATTGACAATTTTTAGGGATTTTATATGGTTGCTGGTGATATATTGAGAGGCTGAAACATATATGCAGGTCGTAAATAGAGGTAACTGTATTACCTGGTAGATAATCTTCTGCTGGGTTGCGGGTGATTTTTTGATTGGAGGAGTTACACGATGAAGATGAAGTCTATGGTGTTGATGACCGGTGGTCTGCTGCTGTCACTGGGTTTGGTTGGTAATGTGGCGGCCGATGCCGCTCTGGCTCAGGCCAAGAACTGTATGGCCTGCCATCAGATTGAGATTAAAGTGGTTGGCCCCTCTTATAAGGATGTGGCAGCAAAATATAAGGGTGATGCCGCTGCCGAAGCTATGTTGGTCGAAAAGGTATTGAAGGGTGGTAAAGGGGTTTGGGGTGAGATTCCGATGCCGCCTAACGAGGCGACCACGAGTGCAGAAGAGGCCGCCACCCTGGT
>CBFDBF010000212.1:0-3585 GCA_965602975.1 uncultured Gammaproteobacteria bacterium
GATCCCGGGGTTTGATCCAACCAGGGTCAAGGTGGTGAGCGAGCAGGGTACGGTCTATCTGATGGGGCTGATGACCCAGCAGGAGGCGGATGCTGTAGTAGAGGTGGTGCGCTATGTCAGTGGAGTCCGGCGGGTGGTAAAGGTTTTTGAGTACGTCACCCCAGAGAGCTGAGCTATCTTCAGAGGTCATTGCCCAGTTTGGAGCAGTGGTTGGCCGCGAGGCGGTACTGACTGATCCGGCTGATTGCTGGCCTTACGGTTATGATAATAGCTGCATACAAGCGATGCCGCAGGCGGTTCTATTTGCGACCAGCCATAAGCAGGTGCTGGAGCTGGTACGGCTCTGCCGTGGGCATGGTATTGGGTTGATTGCGCGTGGGCGTGGTACCGGCACCACCGGCGCGACGGTGCCGCAGCTGGGTGGGGTGGTGCTCTCGCTGGAGCGGATGAACCGTATCCTGGAGATCGATCCAGCCAACCGCATAGCCAGGGTAGAGCCGGGTGTTACTAATCAAGAGTTACAGCAGGCGGTAGCGGATCACGGTTTCTTCTGGCCGCCAGATCCAACCAGCATGGCGGTCTGTACCATCGGTGGTAATCTTGCCTACAACTCGGCCGGCCCCAGAGCGGTCAAGTATGGCACTCCACGGGAGAATACTTTAGGGCTTGCCGCTGTAACCGGTGCCGGTGAGGAGATAAAAACCGGGGTCTCTACCACCAAGGGTGTGGTTGGGTATGATCTTACCAGGCTGCTGATAGGTTCTGAGGGAACTCTGGCAATTATCACCGAAGCCACCCTGAAACTGACGCCTCTGGCCGAGGCGCGGCAGACTATGCGAGCCACCTATAGTGATATCCACGCTGCAGCCAGTGCAGTCTCTGCCATCATGGCGCAGCCGGTTACCCCCTGTGCGCTTGAGTTTATGGATGGGGCGGCTCTGGATATGGTGCGCGACCTCTCTGGGCTGGAGCTAGCGGCGGAGGTGGGCGCTATGCTGATGATTGAGGTGGATGGGCCGGCTCATTCGTTGGCAGAGTTTAGCGCAGCGGTAGAGGCAGCAGCCCAAAATAGTGGAACCATCGAGATTCAGGTGGCAGAGACAGCAGAGGAGGTGGCTCAGCTGTGGAAGGTGCGTAAATCGCTCTCACCGGCACTCCGCAGTGTGGCACCAAAAAAGATCAATGAGGATGTTGTGGTTCCGGTCTCTCGTATCCCAGAGTTGATCGATGGCTTGAGTAGTCTGTCGCGGGAGATGGGTATACGTATCATCAACTTCGGCCACGCTGGCAATGGTAATATTCATGTCAATCTTCTGGTCAACCCGGATGATCCGGCAGAGATGGCGCGTAGCGAAGAGTGTCTGGATGCCCTGTTTTCTCTGGTGTTGCGCCTTGGTGGAACCATCTCAGGTGAACACGGTATTGGTCTGGTAAAGCGTGGTTTTGTGGCGCGTGAACTCGATCCGGTCGTATTGCGGCTGATGCTGGATATCAAGCGGCAGTTCGACCCAGACAATATTCTCAATCCTGGCAAGATGCTGCCGGAGCTATAGATAGATGTGCGGTATATGTGGTGAACTCAGACTGGATGGCAGCACCCCGGAGCTGTCCAATATAGCCATAATGAGTAGCAAGCTGGCACCGCGTGGGCCGGATAGCAGTGGCAGTTTCAGCTCTGGCCCACTCGCTTTAGGCCATCGGCGGCTGGCCATTATCGATCTCTCTGAGCATGGTAACCAGCCGATGGAGGACCGTGAGTTGGGGCTGGTGCTGGTCTTTAACGGTACTATTTATAATTACCGTGAGCTGCGCAGTGAGCTACAGGCCAAGGGCTATAATTTCTTCTCTAGTAGTGACAGTGAGGTGATAATCAAGGCGTGGCACGCTTGGGGTGAAGAGGCTCTGTCGCGGCTGCACGGTATGTTTGCTTTTGCTCTGTGGGATATGGCACAGCAGCGTCTCATCCTGGTGCGTGATCGACTTGGGATCAAACCACTCTACTACAGCATCGATCGTAACCGTTTTCTGTTCGCCTCTACCCCGCAAGCACTGTTAGCTGCTGGAGGGGTGGATTGCTCTATAGATCCGGTGGCTCTGCACTATCAGTTTAGCCTGCATGGAGTAGTCCCGGCACCACGGACTATTTTGCAGGGGGTCAGGAAACTGCCACCGGCACACTATATGCTGGTTGATAGCATGGGGGTGCAGCAGGAGCAGCGCTACTGGCACTGTGAGGCGACTCGTCTTGAGCACCCAATTAGTGATGATGAGTGGCTAGATGAGATCCACAACTCCCTGCGTAGCGCCATCAAGCAGCGCAATGAGGTGGCCGATGTGCCGGTGGGAGTGCTGCTCTCTGGTGGGCTCGACTCCAGTCTATTAGTGGCACTGTTGGCCGAGGCTGGGGTCTCTAACCTGCGCACTTTCTCGGTCGGTTTTGAGGATCAGCCGGAGGAGAGGGGGAGTGAGTTCGAGTATTCAGATCTGGTAGTAGAGCGTTATGCAACCGACCACCATAAGCACCTAATCCCTAATCAGAGTGTACTGCAGCGCCTGCCGGAGGCGGTAGGACATATGGCCGAACCGATGGTGGGGCAGGATGCGGTCGCCTTCTATCTACTGGCAGAGCAGGTATCACAAGAGATCAAGGTGGTGCAGTCAGGTCAGGGGGCAGACGAGCTGTTTGCTGGCTATTTCTGGTATCCGCGGATGCAGGCAGAGAGCAGTGGGACGGCCGTAGAGCGGTTTGCTCGCCACTATTTTGATCGTGATCATGCCGAATTCCTGCAGACAGTAACTACCGCCTACCGGGGTGAGGATTACACTACCCAGAAGATCGCAGCACTGCTGGCAGAGCCGTATAGTGATAGCTTCATGGATGCAGTGCTGCGGATGGATGTTACCACCCTGATTGTGGATGACCCGGTTAAGCGGGTAGATAACATGACGATGGCCTGGGGGCTGGAGGCGCGTGTCCCCTTTCTCGATCATCAATTGGTAGAGCTGGCTGCCCGCTGCCCACCAGAGCTGAAGTTGCGCGAGGGTGGTAAATATCCGCTAAAGGCTATGGCGCGTGGCCTGTTGCCAGATGCGGTTATCGATCGTCCAAAAGGGTATTTTCCGATGCCAGCGCTGAAATATGTGCGTGGGGAGTTCCTCCAGTTTATGCAGGATATTCTTGGATCGACGGCATGTCGACAGCGTGGTATCTACAATCGTGCCTATGTCGATCTGCTGCTCTCTGCTCCAGATATGCACCATACCAGGCTGCAGGGTAGTAAGCTTTGGCATCTAGCACTGCTGGAGCTGTGGCTACAGCTTAATGTGGATTGATCACTCTGGCTTTGAACAGCACTGCTGCCACCGGTTGACGATGGTGCAGAATAGCTCTGCCGTCTTCTCGGTATCATATATGGCGGAGTGTGCCTCATCACTATCCCAGGCTATACCCGCCATCTGCGCTGCACGGGCTAGTACCGTCTGACCATAGGCAAGACCGGCGAGAGATACCGTATCAAAGGTGCTGAAGGGGTGAAATGGGTTGCGCTTAAAGTTGGTTCGTTCGACCGCAGCATTGAGAAACCC
>CBFDBF010000213.1:0-3584 GCA_965602975.1 uncultured Gammaproteobacteria bacterium
CTCCTCCAGCAGAATACGCAGTACTCTCTCTGTCTCTGGTGCGATCTCCACCTCTTTGGCTGGCGTCTCTGCTCCAGCAACCATAAGTACAAACTCTCCCTTGCGCTGTATCGGGTCGTTTTCCAGCAGCTGCTGCAGCCCTGATAGGGTGTCGTGTACGACGGTTTCATGTAGTTTGGTCAGCTCTCTGGCTACTGTTGCAGCTCTAGTGGCACCAAACACTACAACCATATCCTCTATGGTTGCCTGGATACGGCGGCCAGATTCGTAAAATATGAGGGTCTCTGTAGTGGTAGATAGTGCCTCTAGTTGGGAGAGTCTGGCGCTATGGCTGCGCTGTGGAAAGCCGATAAAACGGAACTGGTCGCTAGGTAGCCCAGCTACGGAGAGGGCGGCGATAGCGGCGCTGGGGCCGGGTAGTGGGGAGACCTTGATTCCTAGCTGGTGACACTCCCGGACTAAAATGAAACCGGGATCGCTGATAAGTGGGGTGCCGGCGTCGGAGATCAGGGCGATCGCCTCTCCCTGTTGCAGTCTGGTGGTGATTTTATCTACTATCTGCTGCTCATTGTGTTCATGTAGTGCAAGTAGTGGCGTATCTATGCCAAAATAGCGTAGCAGAGGACGGCTATGGCGAGTATCTTCGGCGGCGATGAGGACTACATCTTGTAGTATCTGTACCGCTCTTGGGGAGATGTCTCCAAGGTTGCCGATTGGTGTTGCTACGATGTATAAAGTTCCTGCTCTGATTGACACGGTTCACTCCAAAAATGATACTGGGTCGGTAGTATTAATCTATATTGGGAGACACTAAGGTCAGCGCCGTTAGAAATATCGTGCCTGCCTCCACCTTGCCATGCAACTTAAATATCCAGTTTTACTCTATTTGCTGCTTTTTCTGTTAACTCTTTCGGGCTGTACGTCGATATCAACCAGAGCGCCGGTAGATCTTCCCAAGTCACGTCCGCCCAGTAGTCTGAGTGGTAATCCACTATTCAAGCAGGCCATCAGGTTGGAGAGTAGCGGTAATTATGGCGCGGCCGCTGCACTGTTTGCCAAGTTGGCGGCTCAGACCAGACCCCCGGTACAGCAGCAGGCTCTACTACGGGCGGTTGAGGATTATCTCTCTGCAGGTGATGCCGATGCAGCATATAGTCTGCTGCCACGGATAGGGACTCAGGGCCTACCTAGTCTCAATGCCCAGAAGCGGATACTGTTTGCTGAGGTGGCAATACAGCGTAATCGGCCAAATGAGGCGTTGCAGCTACTACAGCAGAAGCCGCCGAGTAGCGTTGCTCCGGATGTCATGCGGCGCTACTACTTTGCCAGGATTGATGCGTTTCGTGGTGCTGGTAATGTGATGGAGAGTGCTCGTGCACAGGCGGAGCTGGATCTTCTCCTGTCAGATCCACGGCGACGGCTGGAGAATCAAAAAGGGATAATCAGGAGCCTCTCTGTCTATACCGATAGTGCCCTGCAGATGTTACAGCCTAGCCCGCCGGGGCTGTTTGGTGGCTGGATGGAGTTGGCACGGATAATCAAGGTCTACTCTAATGATCCGCATAGCGGTCAGCAGCGTCTGGAGCGGTGGCGGGAGCGTTTCTCTAGCCATCCAGTGCTGCCAGAGCTGATACAGGGGTATTTTAAGCGGGTCAATGCGATGTACCGGTCCCCCGCCCGTATTGCGGTACTGTTACCATCGAGTGGCCCCTATGCCAAACCGGCAGCGGCGATTCGTCACGGGTTGCAGGCGGCCTATGCCGCATCCAGTGGCAGGAGCCGTTCGGAGATGCGCTTTTACGATAGCTCTAACAGCGGAAGAGTGGCGAGCCTCTACCGGCGTGCTGTGCAGGAGGGGGCAGAGATGGTGGTCGGCCCCCTGAGTAAAACAGCAGTTGCTCAGTTGGCGCGTGAAGGTGGTCTGGATGTGCCGGTGTTGACGCTCAATCAACTCTCTGCAGGTGGCGCTGCACCAGCTAATCTCTACCAGTTCTCGCTATCACCAGAGGATGAGGCGCGGCGGGTAGCTGAGCGGGCGTGGAGTGATGGCCATACCAAGGCCTTGGCACTCTCATCGGATGATGGCTGGGGGCGGCGTGTATACGCGGCCTTTAGTGGACGTTGGCAGCAGCTTGGTGGAACCCTGTTGGAGCATCAAGCATATAACCCGAAGGAGAATGACTTCTCTAAGCCGATTCAGGCGGTACTTAATGTAGCCAACAGCAGGGCGCGTTACAACACACTGCGTAAAGTGTTGCAGAGAAAGATGGAGTTTCAGCCGCGGCGACGGCAGGATGCCGGTTTTATCTTTATTGCAGCTAAACGGCAGTTGGCTCGTCAAGTGCGGCCACAGCTACAGTTCCATCACGGGGCTGATCTGCCAGTCTATACTACCTCCCACGCTTACTCAGGTAATCCAAAGTCGGACTCGAACATGGATCTTGAGGGGGTGCTGTTCCCGGATATGCCATGGATTCTAGTGGCTGGGGCCAGGCAGTCATCCCTGGCGCAGAAGCTGCCGAGAAATCTGGCTGGATATAGTCGTCTGTTTGCTATGGGGATTGATGCCTATCGTATCCTGCCGCATCTCTCCAGATTGCAGTCAGGGGGCCATGAGACTTTAGAGGGTAAGACCGGCATACTCTCTCTCGACAGCGGGCAGCAGGTAAAACGGCGTATGGTCTGGGCGCGTATGCGACAGGGTGCACCGAAGGTCACAGGGTACGCCAAGTAGTGCCAAAGCGATCTGGGCCGGAGATTGGCGCAGAGATTGAGGAGCTGGTTTTTGGGTTCCTGCAGATGGAGGGGCTTAAGCTGGTCTGCCGTAACTACCGCTGTCGCGGTGGTGAGATAGACCTGATTATGCTGGATGGAGAGGTGTTGGTATTTATTGAGGTGCGTTATCGGAAGAGCAGTAAATTTGGCTCTGCGGCTGAATCGGTTACAGCTACCAAGCAGCGACGGATTGCGCTTGCTGCCGCTAACTATCTACAGCGTAATAGGGGTCAGGCCGCGATGCCTTGTCGGTTTGATGTGGTGGCGGTCACACTAGCAGAGTCTAGAGAGATCGATTGGATAAAAGATGCGTTTCAGTATGGAACGTAGGGTTGATGTAACTGTCACTATTCAGGAATATAACTATTTATCTGGGAGAGCCCAATGCAGAAAAAAACAGTATTAACCATTATTCTGGCTTCAATTGTTATTAGCACCCTGCAGGGGTGTGCTACAGCGGTAGTCGGGGGGGTTGCGACCGGGGCCTCGGTGATACATGACCGCAGGGCTGCCGGAGTTACGCTAGAGGATCAGAATATAGAGCTGAAAGCGATGCATATACGGCTAAATGATAAGGAGTTGAGGGATCACACCAATATAAGTGCTACCAGTTACAATCTGGTGCTACTGCTTACTGGTCAGGCTGAGACAGAGATGTTGCGGGAGCGGCATAGCGGCATGGCGAGCCGGATTCCACAGGTTAAGCGGGTGGTCAATGAGGTGGCAATCGCCCCTAGTGCAAATATAGGTGAGCAGAGTGGTGACACCTATCTAACCTCTAAGGTAAAGGTGAAGTTGTTCAGCGTTAA
>CBFDBF010000214.1:0-3576 GCA_965602975.1 uncultured Gammaproteobacteria bacterium
CGGATAGCTGTCTGGCGGGCAGCAGAGGGTGGTGATACCACTTTTGGCGGCGGCGGCGGTCTCACTGGCTATGGTGGCCTTATACTCCTCTCCCGGCTCCCGCAGGTGTGCGCATAGATCTACCAGGCCGGGGCAGACAATCTGGCCGCTGGCATCGATAGTGGTGGTGGCGACAAAGTTGTCTGGTGCTATGCCGACGGCACAGATCTTGTCTGCCTCGATAAATATATCGCACCGCTCATCGATCTGGTTGGCGGGGTCGATGAGGTGGCCGTTGATTATCTCTATGCGGCTCATCTCCTATCCCCCGGCTGCTGTGTTTGCATCGCCATGGACATGACCGCCATGCGGACGGCGATACCGAAACTAACCTGCTGCAGGATGACTGAGCGGGGGCCATCTGCCACCTGTGAATCCATCTCTACTCCACGGTTGATGGGGCCGGGGTGCATTACAATTGCATCCAGCTTGGCTGCCTGTAGCCGCTTTTCTGTCAGACCGTAGAGCTGGAAGTATTCGTGTTCACTCGGTAGTAGGGCGCTACCCATACGCTCTTTTTGTAGTCGCAGCATGATGATCACATCTGCATCTCTAACTCCCTCTTCCAGCTTGTTAAAGACCTTTACACCTAGGCTAGTTACATGTGATGGTAGCAGGGTGTCGGGGGCGATGACGCGAACCTCAGCCGCCCCCAGGGTGTTGAGTGCCAGGATCTGGGAGCGGGCCACCCGTGAGTGCAGTATATCGCCGACGATGGCCACCCGCAGACCGGCGATGTCTCCTTTGTGCCGCCGGATGGTAAACATATCCAGCATCGCTTGGGTGGGGTGGGCATGGCGACCATCACCGGCGTTTATGACGCTGATATGGGGGGCAGCGTGCTGGGCGATAAAGTGGGCGGCTCCGCTGTCGGGGTGGCGTACGACGAACATATCGACGTGCATCGCCTCTAGATTGCGCAGGGTGTCTAGCAGGGTCTCACCTTTGCTGGTAGCAGAGGTGTTGACGTTCAGGCTGAGAACGTCAGCTGAGAGCCGTTTAGCGGCAAGCTCAAAGGTGGTGCGGGTGCGGGTGCTGGTCTCGAAGAAGAGGTTGGTGATCACCTTGCCGCGTAGCAGGGGAACCTTCTTTACGGTGCGTTCAGAGACTCCGGTGAAGGACTCTGCGGTGTTTAATATATCGGTTAATAGCTCTCTACTGAGACCATCAATTGTGAGGAAATGGTGGAGCCTTCCACTCTCATCGAGCTGGATACTCTCTCTCTCTACTCCTGTGCTTGCTCTGCTGTTCAGCCCTAAACTCCCCTAAATGTATGCCTTGAGCCAATTTTTCGGAGTTTAGCATAGTAACGTGGGGAAGAGTATTCTCTTTGTCGGACTGAAGCCCGACCTACATGGCAGATATTGGTGTCCAGAACTGTTTTTTACCACAGAGGGCACGGAGGCACACAGAGTAGAGTGGGTCGGGTTTTAACCCGATATGTATTTGCTTGAAATTTAAGTTTTGGGCACCTCTATTGATTTCTTTTTGCGTGCCGTAAATTAAGGAGGGTTAAAATTACAGGTATACATAACAGTAATAGTACGCTATCTCGCTTAATTGGAAGAGACCAAAGCCCTAGAATAATGATTATTACTCCAATTAGCCCTCTAATGTAGATGGCTCTTGTTTTTTATCCAGGTTGTTAATGTTCAGGTGTTATTTTCTAACCTGTTTTTTGGAGTCACTAATCACCAGGCTCAGAGAGTCAGGGCCAGTGAGGGTTATGTGTTGTGCACTCTCCAACTTTGGGGTGATGCCCACCACATTTGGCTCTATCGGCAGCTCTCTGCCGCTACGCTCTACCAGGGTGGCGAGTATTATGGAGGCGGGACGGCCGTAATCAAATATCTCATTCATGGCGGCACGGATGGTGCGCCCAGTCTGGAGGACATCATCTACCAGGATGATATGTTGATCGTCTAGGGTGAAGGGGATGGTGGAGGGGCGCACCTCCGGGTTCATCCCGATGCGGGTAAAGTCATCTCGATAGAAGGAGATGTCGAGGATGCCGAGAGGCTCTTTGATGTTGAGTCTCTGGTGTAGTCGTGTGGCCAGCCAGGCGCCACCAGTATGGATGCCTAACATTACTGGGTTGGAGATGTTCTGCTGTGTTAGCTGCTCTTGTAGTGCTTGGGCCATCTCATCGATAAGCCCCTCGATCTCACTATTCTGCATGTACGTTTTACTGCTGTTCACTTAAAAATGTCTCCAGAATAAGTTGGGCGGCGATAGCGTCTAGCTCTTCTATGTTTTTGGGACGTCGCCCCAGTCCATCTCTTGCTGCGCGTGAAGTAAGCCGTTCATCCACTAAGTGGATCGGTAGATGGTAACGCCCTTCTAGTTGGCGTGCAAAGCGGTGTGCATGCGGGGCTACCTCCGCTTCGCTGTCATCCATGTTGTAGGGGATGCCGACTACCAGCGCCTCCGGCGCCCAGCTCTCTATTATACGGGCTATGCTGTCCCAATCTGGACGCTGCTGAATGGCGCGCAGGGTCTCTAGTGGTGAGGCCGTGGCGGTTAGGGTCTGCCCCACTGCAATCCCGATTTTGGCCGTGCCGTAGTCAAAACCAAGTAGTGTGCCCACGGTTAAATTATAGTTCCCTTAAGCATGCCCAGTCTCGGTCGAGATCAGGTCTAGATCGATCCCTAGTTGTTGGGCCGCTGCCCGCCAGCGCTGCTCTGGTGGGGTGCGGAATAGGATCTGGTGGTCTGCTGGGCTGCTAAGCCAGATGTTGTCTGCGATCTCTTGCTCTAGTTGGCCGCTCCCCCAACCGGCATAGCCGAGTGCTATGAGATGCTCTTCCGGTCCCTCTCCGGTGATTATGGAGTGGAGGATGTCACGAGAGGTGGTTACACTGATTTGTGGAGTGACATGGAGGGTTGACTCCCAGTCCTGCTGGTCGCTATGCAGGACAAAGCCTCTCTCAGGCTGTACCGGACCGCCTATATATATTATCTCGCCGCCGCTCTGTGGGCTGGGGTTGCTGATATCCATCTGCTGTAGGATATCGTAAAGCTGTAGCTCGGTGGGGCGGTTGATGGTTATCCCCATTGCCCCCTGCTTGTTGTGCTCACAGATATAGGTCGCCGTATGGATGAAGTTTTCATCGTGCATCCCTGGCATGGCGATCAGGATTTGATTGGTTAGGTCTGAGCTATAGTTCATATCTATGTAAGAGTAACACTATTTGGCAAGTAGGCGGTTGCTACTGAGGAACTGCCAAGTGCGGGTGATGTCGAGAATATCGGTCTCCTTGCGGATCTCGGCTGGAAAAGGGGCGTAGGGAGCGGCTAATTTGACGATGCGTATAGCGGCATCATCCAGCAGTTTGTGGCCAGAGGAGTGGCGCACCCATATATTGATTATAGTGCCATCGGGGCGGAGTGCTACATGTAGTATCAGACTTCCATATAGGCGCTGCCGTCGCGCCTCATCTGGATAGTTCAGGTTACCGACCCGCTCTACCTTGCGTCTCCATGCATCCAGATAGCTGGCATAGTTGTACTCCTTAGTGCTTGCGCTTATATGTTTGT
>CBFDBF010000215.1:0-3556 GCA_965602975.1 uncultured Gammaproteobacteria bacterium
GTCATTAGGGGGATGGTTTTGTTGCGTGACTATCCAATTCGCCTACAGGTTGTAGGGAAGGGTACCTCTGTAGTTGAAGCTGCCTACCGCAATATCATTGAAGAAAACAGTTTGCATGATTCCGTGGAGTTGCTTGGCTGGCAGCCATTCAAACGTGTACCTGCATTGATGCGAGCTACAGATGTGGGCTTGGTGCCACATGCTCGCAATGAGCAAACCGATAACACTATTCCACATAAGTTGTTTCAGTACATGATGATGGGGTTACCTCTGGTCGTCTCTACGGCTAAACCGCTAGCGCGAATAGTGGGTGATAATGATGTGGGTGAGATTTTTGAGGCAGGATCAGAGAGTGCTTTTGCTGAATCAGTGCTACGGCTATACAGTGATCGTGAGCGTTATGAGCACTGTGCAAAAAGAGGTGTTGAGGTAACATTGAATGGAGTGTTGAACTGGCCAAGTGAGGGGCGCAAGCTTGTTGCTCTCTATGATGGTTATCCTTGGAAGTAGTCTGGAGTTAATTTGAAAAAAGTATGTCATATAACCACCGTTCACTCTCGCTGCGATGTCCGCATTTTCCTTAAAGAGTGCCGTTCATTAGCTGAGGCAGGGTATGAGGTTGTGCTTGTGGTTGCAGATGGTAATGGTGATGAAATCAAGGATGGAATATCTGTTGTTGATATCGGTTGCTCTAATGGTCGCTTTGATCGTATGTTTAGGGTTACCCAGAGGGCCTTGGAGAATGCGGTGTCTATTGATGCCGATATTTACCATTTCCATGACCCTGAGCTAATTCCAGTTGGGCGCAAGCTAAAGAGCGCTGGTAAAACCGTCATTTTTGATTCCCATGAAGATGTTCCAAAACAGCTGTTATGTAAGCCTTATCTAAACCCGTTAGTAAAACGGCTGTTATCCAAGGTGTTCGCAGCTTATGAGGCTTGGGCATGCAAACATTTTGACGCAATAATCACTGCTACCCCATTTATCCGTAACAAATTTCTAGAGATTAACCCGAACTCTGTGGATATCAATAACTTCCCTATATTGGGTGAGCTGTCTGTAGAGTCAATTGATTGGACTAAGAAGCGTAATGAGGTTTGTTATGTGGGTAGTATTTCGGCTATGCGTGGTATTGAAGAGATAGTGCATGCTATGTGGCAAGTTAATGGCGGCACACATTTGCAATTGTGTGGGGAATTTTCTGAAAGATATGTGCTAGAAAGGTGTAAGGAGCTTGCCGGTTGGAAAAATGTCAATGAGTTGGGCTGGCTCGATAGGAGCGGTGTGAAAGATGTTTTACAGTATTCAGTAGCTGGATTAGTAGTGCTGCACCCGACACTAAGTTATATTGATGCACTGCCTATTAAGATGTTTGAGTACATGAGCGCTGGATTGCCAGTAATTGCTTCAGATTTTCCTTTGTGGCGTGAGATTATTGATGGCAATGAGTGCGGTCTATGCGTTGATCCAATGAAGCCGCAGGAGATAGCGGCGGCGATAGATTTTCTGGTGAATAACCCAGAACAGGCAAGAGATATGGGTGAAAATGGGCGTAGGGCAGTTCAAGATCATTATAATTGGTCCGTTGAGGCTAAAAAGCTTGCGCATCTATATAAGAGTCTTCCAAGCTAAAATATAATCATGAAAGTTCTCACGATAATTGGTGCTAGACCACAATTCATTAAGGCTGGCGTTGTTTCTAAAGCATTTGCTGAGCTGCCATCGTTGCAAGAAATGCTTGTGCATACCGGTCAGCATTTTGATGCTAATATGTCGAGCGTTTTTTTTGACCAGTTGAAAATTCCACGTCCTGCCTATCAGCTGAATATCAACAATGGCTCTCATGGTGAGATGACGGGCCGCATGATTATTGATATTGAGCGTATAATTTTAGAAGAAACACCTGATTGTGTGCTGGTCTACGGAGACACTAACTCTACTCTTGCTGGTGCTTTGGCTGCTGCCAAATTGCATGTCCCAGTGGCTCATGTAGAGGCTGGCTTACGTAGTTTTAATATGGATATGCCGGAGGAGATTAATAGAATCCTGACTGATCAGGTCAGTAGTTTTCTATTTTGCCCCACCCAGTCTGCTGTAGATAACTTGAGAAGTGAAGGGTTTGGGCGTAAACCGGTAGAAGTTCTCAATGTGGGGGATGTGATGCATGATTCAGCCTTAATGTTTGCTGATCTTGCGATACCCCCGGAGGGAATTGAGGAGCAGGATGGTTTTATTTTGGCGACATTGCATCGTGCGGAGAACACAGATGATGCAACTCGATTGAGTGCGATTGTCAAGGCGCTGAATGAGGTGCATGCCTCTATAGCTCCAGTTATATTGCCTTTGCACCCACGTACGCGGAGTGCGATTGAAACATGTGGTTTGGAATTAAATGCGCGGGTTATTGACCCGGTCGGATATTTAGAAATGATCTGGTTGCTTAAGCACTGTAGTCTCGTGCTTACTGATAGTGGTGGTTTACAGAAAGAGGCGTTTTTCTTTGGCCGGGCATGCGTGACTATGCGTGACCAAACCGAATGGGTTGAGTTAATTAATGCTGGGGTGAATCAGTTGGTAGGAGCGGATCAGGAGAAGATTGTCGCTGCAGTTATTAGCCAGAATAATCGTGTGATTGATGATGATAGCCATATGTATGGTGGTGGAAAAGCAGCAGGGCGTATTGCGCAACGACTGCTTGAGTCGTGAATCAATGCTTTGCAGTATCTAATGTAATGATAAATAGTACTACTAAATGATAATGCCGAATTATATGGTAGTGACGCTGCAGCAAAAATTATGGCTACAGATATAAGTGAGTAAAAGAGTGACAAGCAAGGTTGTTTGGATTCTTAACCACTACGCTCAAGAGCCAGGTGGTGCCGGTGGTATACGTCACTATGGCCTCGCTTCTAATCTGCATGACTATGGCTGGTCTGCATCGATTATTGCAGCTAGTATAGAGCACACAACTGGCCGTCAGCGGTTAAAAGGATTAGCGCTACGTAAGCTGCAGGAGGTGGCTGGAGTTGGATGGCTATGGTTGCGTACCCCAGGTTATCGGGGTAATGGTATTGGCCGGATATTTAATATGGCGGTCTACACTGTTGTAGCTCTGCTCCCTGGTATGATGCGTGGCCTCCCCCGTCCAGATGTGATTATTGGTTCATCAGTGCACCCCTTTGCAGCATGGTCCGGGGCATTGCTTGCTTGGCGCTACCGGGTTCCATTTGTCTTTGAAGTGCGT
This sequence comes from uncultured Gammaproteobacteria bacterium, assembly GCA_965602975.1. Taxonomy (GTDB): domain Bacteria; phylum Pseudomonadota; class Gammaproteobacteria; order Chromatiales; family Chromatiaceae; genus CBFDBF01. The sequence continues at coordinate 3,245 of CBFDBF010000215.1, forward strand.
GATCTGTGGCCCTCAACTCTGATAGATATGGGGCAGATCTCCCCCTCTGGTCTGAGTGCTAACCTCTTCTTCCGGTTGGAATCTTGGTTGGCAAAGAGGGCCGCACTAACTATAGTGCTAATGCCACGTGCAGCCGAGTATTATCAAGCTTTGGGTATTGATGTAGACCGTATCATGGTCCTACCCAATGGAACTGATGCCTCTGCCGAAATGCCCTCTGCTCCCATAGTAGATGGTGGTGATTTTACCTTAATGTATTGTGGTGCCATGGGGTCGGCTAATTCACTAGAGACGTTAATTGATGCCTTGGCT
>CBFDBF010000216.1:0-3533 GCA_965602975.1 uncultured Gammaproteobacteria bacterium
CTGCCACCACCGCGGCGGCCTCAGCCGCATCATCTCGCCCCAGCATTGGATGCAGCTGCACGCCACTATCTACCGCCGCACTATGATGCGCCTCAGACGGGGTATAGGTGACCGCCCCTCTGGCTATATCCTCCTGCTGCGGCAGTATCTGTGCAAAGCTGCTGTTGACCCACTCCACCACACTACTGGAGGAGCGGAAGTTGACCTTCAAGGTCAGCGGCTCCAATCTTATCTGGCCGATACCATCACGCCGCGCCTGTAGATAGAGCCCCACATCGGCCTCACGAAAGCGATAGATGGACTGCATCGGATCACCCACCACAAACAGCGTCCGCCCATCTCCACTCTCCCACCCAGCGGTCAGCCTGGAGAGCAGTTCAAACTGGCCAAAAGAGGTGTCCTGAAACTCATCCACCAAGATGTGGCGGATTCTATAGTCGAGGCTCAAAGCCAGATCGGTCGGTGCTTCACTACTGCCCAGCGCCATCCTTGCGCGCTGCGCCATCTCGATGAAATCGACCTCGCCCCGAGATGACATAACCAGCATAAGATGGGCAACGGCAAACTTGAGCAGCTGTAACAGCGGCTGCAAGATGGCCCACTGCTCCTGAGAGTAACGCTCTGGCGGTAGGGTACGCACCAACGCCATCCTTGCGACCAGATCACCCTCCAACTGCAGTCGCTCTATACACTGGGCAAGACGCTCTTTTCTATCTTTGGCTATCTCCTTAGCCTCGGCCCCTTTGGCAGAGCTGGGGGCGGGAAAACCGAGATCTTTGGTTACCTGTCTGCGTAGTACACCATCCTTGGTCAACAGCAGTTCACACACACCAAGCCACTGCGCCAAATCACCGCCACCACTTCCTGGTAGCTGCTGCATATCGATACAGGCGATCAAGGGGTGCTCTAACTTGCCAGCGGCCTGGAGGTTGGTCGCGGCGTAACGTGCGAGATCACACAGCTCTCTCTCTAACTCTGCAGGGAAGCTGGCGTGTAGCTCCTCCAGGGCATCTTGGACTACCCGCTGTAGCCCCTGCTCCAGGGTGTCACGCCCCAGTTTAATGAGGTCAGAGTCGGCCACATGCCGTAGCCACTGATCCCGCTTAGCCAGCATAGCGGCAATCATCTCCTCCACCTTGCTGCTGTTGTTATCCAGATGGCACAGCAGGGTGGCGACTGCATCTGCCAGATCGTCCCCATCCTCCAGGCTACTAACGGTACTACGCGCCGCCTGTTGATATAGCTCCCGCGCATCCTCCACTATGGCAGGCATACCACCAAGTGCCGAGAGCAGCGGCATCTGTTGTGCCAAACTGCCGCAGAGGGCGTCGATAGTCTGAATCCGCATACGGTTCGGATTACGCTCCAGCTCCCACCCCTGTTCCCGATCCCGCTTAAGTGCAGCTTGAGCTAACTCCCAGGTTAGCTGCCGATGCGACTCCTCCGGCGCGCTCTTCTGAGCCAACACCAACGACTCCAAAATACGGCTACGCATCTCACCCGCCGCCTTACGGGTGAAGGTTATTGCAACCACCTCCTCTGGATTGTTGACCGTAGCCAACAGCCGCAGATAGCGCTGAATCAACAGCTCAGTCTTACCCGAACCAGCGGGAGCCTGCACGATAAAGGAGTGCTCCGGGTGCAGCGCCCGGGTACGTTGTGGCTGATCCGATATCACCATCACCACTCTCCAGCCTTCTTCTCGTGGATACGACACAAAGGGGTCAGCGGGCAGTAGTCGCAAGTTTTTGGGTCAAGATCGACACGCCCCAGCCGTATCTCTTGGGCCAACTGCTCCAGATCTTGTCGCCACCGCTGGAGCAGACCGTCCCAGTCGGCATAATCCTCTGCCTCTTTCAGCTCAGCAAAGGGCTTCCCCCCCGGCATCACCTCGGCACTGCGGCTCACCCCGCGCAGCACGTTACCATCGGCCCGTATATGGGCACGATAGAGAGCCGCTACATCACCCTCAAAGGTGGTGGCGTACAGCGGCAGCTGCGGTTCATCCATACGCTCACTGAACCACCCTTTGCAACCCTTGGCGCGACCACTTTTATAGTCAATAACCAACAGGGAGCCATCCTCCAGGCGGTCGATACGATCCGCCTTGAGGCTAAACTCCAGAGCGGCCAGGGTAATCTGCCGCTTCTCCTCCAGCTCCAATACACTAAAGGGGGCACGCTCTCTCTCTAGCTCCAGCCACGTCTGGACTAGCTGCAGCAGCCGCTCCTGCTCTAGCGCGCTGAATCTTGGGGTAAAGGTGAGCGGCTTGCGCGGACGCAGCCGCCGCATGGTCTGCCCTATAGCCGCGGTGATGATCTCATCCAGCCTGTAGCGACTAGTCGCCAATAGAGTTGCATGGTCCTGCAGCTCTCTCCAGACCAACTCCATTACTCTGTGTAACAGCGTTCCACGGCTCATTGGGTCCAACCCGGATGTCGGCTCATCAATGGTAGAGGCGTCCAGCCGGTGGGTGGCAAATGCCTTGAAGGGACAGACCGCCTGATCGGTAAAGATGGAGCTACCACCATAGAGATGGGTGCCCGCCTCCAGTGGTTGCAGCGGCTCATCTATTAGGGGCTCCAACTCAACCGAACCAAAGCTAAGAGCATACAGGTCCTGCATAGGCATTAGCTTGAGCTGCTTTAGCTCTAACAGCGGCAGCTCCTGCAGCAGTGGGCTGGGGCGCAGATCACGCTCACCATCCCGTAGTGGATAGCTAGCGATAACCTCTGGGGCAGCAGAGAGGAGCCGCTGGGCCAACATGGTAGAGAACTCCAGCTCACGGCTGGCTGAGGCGTGGGGCATATTCAACTCACGCTGTAGCCCCACCGGAAGCAGTGAGTTAGGCACGGCCGCTTGGGGCCACTGCTCATCACTCAGCCCCATGATCCAGAGGTGATCAAACTCCAAGCCTACCGCCTCCATCACCCCCAATATCTGTAGCGGTGCCGCTTGGGTCTGCGGCTGAAACAGCGTCTCATCCGCCAGAGTGCGCAGCCGCCGCAGCGCCTGTTGCAGAGTCATACTCGGCTGCACCACCCCTAACATCGGCAGTTTAGCCAGCAGTTCACGCCAGCTCTCTACCTGCTGATACTCCTCACTGCTTAGATTAGCGACATCGGGCCAGCCTGCCGCCTCCAGCAGAGAGATAAATTGGTCGGCCCACTCTGCTGGGGTCTGACTGCGCGGCAGCTCCTGCAGCAGTAGTTGTAAACTGCTCATCGCCTGCAGCAGTTGGGGAGAGGCGCTAGAGTCACTCTCCTCTGCCCGGTGCAATCTATAGAGCAGAGTCTTGAGGGAGATCGACCACTCCCCCACCTCAGACCGAATAGTGGCATCCAGGTTGGCTCTTTGTGCCCACTCATCTCTCCCACCGGCCATAAAGGGTGAGCGCAACAGTCGCCCCATATCGGTAGCAGATAGCTCCCCTACTGCCAGCTCCAGCAGCAGAAAGGCATCCGTTATCAGGGGAGAGGAGCCAAGAGGATAGCCCATAGAGATGTTGTAGATCTGCCGCTCTCGCATCTCTC
>CBFDBF010000217.1:0-3529 GCA_965602975.1 uncultured Gammaproteobacteria bacterium
CACCTGCCGAAACCGACCAGTCACCTAAATAGACGTGGCTTTCTCTGCAACCTAATTATGGAAAACCACAACCATAATCCCTGTATTCCGCAGTTTGAATCCTTATAAATTTATTTTATGCTTTTCCCATAGAAAAACTGGACGTTGTCTAACTGAAAAACGTTTATAACTCCAGCCAAACTCATCGGCGAGCATCACCAAGCAGTTTCTAAATGGCGCCTCTATTAATTCTGTTTTTAGCATATAGGTGCTTGAGAAATTCAAATAGTACCGTGCCAGTATGCAAGAGTGGATAGGTGCAGAACTATCCACCGTAAAGCAATGATTGATAATCAGGAACATAAAATGTCTATAGATAAAAAACGTAGAGTATTCCTAAGTGGTTCACTAGCTGCAGGGGCGCTGGGATTAACCGTTGGGGCTGGCCTGCTAACACCGCGATCAGTACTGGCCGTATCTTGGCCGGCACCATCCTTTGAGTCCAGAGACCTAAATGAGGCCATGCTGTCACTACTTGGTTCCGACCAGGCTGTAGAGAGTACTGATATAGCACTTAAGGTTCCAGAGATCGCTGACAACGGCGCTGTGGTACCGATCAAAATTACAACCGACATAGAGAACATCGACTCTATCACCATATTTGCACTTAAAAATCCAGTGCCATTGGTAGCCAGCTTTCAAATGGGTGAAGGTGCTATTGGTCTTGTATCCACCCGCATCAAAATGGGTGGTACTGCTGATGTGGTTGCAGTAGTAAAGGCTAATGGCAAACTGCACAGTGCCCGCAAGTCGGTAAAAGTTACTGTTGGTGGCTGTGGCGGCTAAACCGCATATTCTCACGATCAACTCGTACAAATTTAAAGGGGCATATCCGATGGCGAAAAAGACAATTAGAATAAAGGCCAAAGAGCAAGATGGCATAACCACAATCAAGGCATTGATAAAACACCCGATGGAGTCTGGTGGGCGTGAAGACAAGAAAACTGGCGAGAAGATACCAGCCCATTTCATCCAGGAGATAGCATGTGAAGCTGGAGGCAAGAGACGTATGACGGCACTATGGGGTGGAGGGGTATCTAAAAACCCATATATCTCCTTCCAGTTCAAAGGGGCAAACAAAGGTGATGAGATCAAGTTCTCATGGGTAGACAATCAGGGAAACAGCGACTCGGCAGAAGCCAAGATTAGCTAAAAATAGCTCGGGATTACCTAGACTAAACTATGCGTTCTATTCTGACTCCAATCTAAAATTGCCGTCAGATCAATATCCAAAATCACGCCCCAAGCACCCCTTTTATCATCTCGGCAAAGGCTTTGATCCAGGAGAACCAACCATATAGCTTCCGTCCTTAGGTTCGTAAACGGTGCATCCCTGCGCCACTTCTCCTGCCTACTCTGGAATAACAAATAACAGATTGTTTCCATTGCTTTATATATACCAATTGATTCGCCTCTCTACGTGACTTGATCCTCTCCATTTATAACAACTCATCAGGCACCAACGCGATATAGCACGAAGTAAATGCATAAAATAGAGCCCCTAAATACCATTCTTTCGCTCTTTTCAGTATATATTAGTAATTGTTAATATATTCAGTTAGAATCCGCTCCTCTCATTAACCCCTACTCTAGGCATTTTGTATGTTCCAGCTCTCTTGTCCCGGAAAACTGTGTGTGAAAAATGATCTGCTATCTGGCCTCACCGTAGCACTTGCACTGGTTCCAGAGGCAGTAGCTTTCTCTTTTGTAGCTGGAGTTGACCCTATAGTTGGGCTATATGGTGCCTTCATGATGGGGGTCATCACTGCTATTTTTGGTGGGCGTCCCGGTATGATTTCTGGTGCTACAGGAGCAATGGCAGTCGTTATGGTATCACTGGTATCACTACACGGTATTGAATACCTGTTTGCTGCCATTGTATTAACCGGTTTGATCCAGATGAGTGCTGGTGTTCTCAGACTTGGTAAATTTATCAAATTGGTTCCATTTCCGGTAATGCTGGGCTTTGTCAACGGATTGGCAATTGTAATTTTTCTGGCGCAATTACAGCAATTTAAAGTCATCGGAGCCAATGGTGAGCTTGAATGGATGGTTGGCCAACCGCTCTATATCATGTTGGGACTAATTGCCCTAACCATGCTGATCATCCATTATCTACCCAAATTAACGGTTGCAGTACCTGCGTCACTAGCCGCTATTATAGTGGTTACCTTACTGGTGATGGGGCTAGATCTGGAAAGCAGATCGGTAGTTGAGGTACTACGCGATATGTCTGGCAATGTAGACGCTACTATCGCCGGTAGCTTTCCAGTATTCCATATACCTATGGTTCCATTCAACTGGGAAACCCTACAAATAATCCTGCCTTTTAGCTTTATTTTAGCTGGTGTTGGTTTGATTGAATCACTCTTAACCTTGAACCTCATTGATGAGTTGACAGAGACACGCGGACAAAATAATCGCGAATGTATAGGCCAGGGTCTAGGCAATACGGTCAATGGTTTTTTTGGTGGCATGGGTGGCTGCGCCATGATTGGGCAGTCGATGATAAACATCCACTCTGGTGGCAAAGGACGCCTGTCCGGTATAAGTGCAGCTCTATTTTTACTGGCATTTATTCTATTTGCATCTGGTTTGATTGAGATAATTCCAGTTGCAGCTCTAGTAGGAGTGATGTTTGTCGTAGTATTAGGAACATTTGAGTGGGCTACCTTCAAAATGTTCGGCAAAGTGCCTGTAGCTGATCTATTAACCTCTATATTAGTCGCTATAGTGACGGTAATGACAGATTTGGCCATCGCAGTAATTGTAGGTGTTATCGTGTCAGCTTTAGTATTTGCTTGGGAACACGCCAAACAGATGAATGCTAAATCATTTATTAACGAAGATGGCACTAAGGTCTATGAGTTAATCGGCCCTCTATTCTTTGGTTCGGTGCGAGCATTTAGTGATATATTCGACCCCAAAAATGACCCTGATGATGTGGTCATAGACTTCTATGACTCAAAAGTGGCTGACCACTCTGGGATTGAGGCCATTGATAATCTGGCAGAGAGATATAAACGCCACAACAAAACTCTGCGTCTCAAACATTTGAGCAGAGAGTGTAAAGATCTACTCCAGACAGCCGGTAATCTGGTAGAGGTTAATGTAATGGAAGACCCAAGCTATCATGTAGCAGCTGATGAATTTGGCTGACACCACCTCTAGGTAGTCAAGCCATCAAAAGCTCCATTTTTTCCCGGTCTGGTGAAATAACTACTCCTCTCTCGGTAACGATGGCATCCACCAGGGATGCCGGGGTGATATCAAACACCGGATTCCAAGCATCAACCCCTTCCGCTGCCACCCGCTTGCCGCCACAATATAGCAGTTCAGCCTGATCACGTGACTCAATCGGGATCTCTGCCCCGCTGGCGACCACCATATCTATAGTAGAGCTAGGAGCCGCCACCATCACCTTCACTCCATGATATTTTGCCGCTACCGCCAGATTGTAGGTGCCTATCTTATTGGCAACATCTCCATT
>CBFDBF010000218.1:0-3501 GCA_965602975.1 uncultured Gammaproteobacteria bacterium
CATCTTCCGATAGACCGGCCTGTCCCATAAAGGCGTGCTCGCCCTCTTCACGAATTAGATCGACCACATCATCCACCGTGATCCGCCCCAACAGTTTGCCACTATCATCCACCACCGGGGCGGATAGAAGATCGTGCTGCTCGAAGCGGTTGGCCACCTCGTTATCTCCCCAGCTAACGGGGATCGGCTTGTTATCCAGCGACATAACTTCGGCCACGATATCTGTTGGATCATTGGTCACTAGATCGGTCATGGAGAGGATGCCCAGATAGTGCTCCTCGCGGTTTACTACTACCAGGCTATCGGTGTGCGGCGGCACCTCATCCTTGAGCAGTCGCAGGTAGCGAATTACGGCATCCAGAGTCACCTCAGGGCGGATAGTGATGGTGTCTGGATTCATCAGACCGCCAGCAGTATCCTCTGGGTAGACTAGTATGGCCTCCACTCGCTGACGGTTCTGTGTATCTAATGAGTCGAGGATTCGACTGGTGATATAGTGGGGCAGCTCCTGAATCAGGTCGGCCAGATCATCGGTATCTAGCCCCTCACTGACTGCAATCACCTCATCATGCTCCATCCGGCTGATTAGATCGGCGCGGACATCATCGGCCAACTCCATCAATACTTCGCCATCATTCTCTTCGTTGACCAGACTCCAGACGACACTGCGTTCAGCGATAGGTAGCGCCTCTAGCAGATGTGAGATCTCACCTGGTCGCAGGCTATTCAGAAGCTGGCCGGATTGCTGCAGGGCACCACTGTTCATCAGTTGCTGCAACCGCTGCATGCGGGTCTCATGCTCTTTGTTGGCAGCTTGATTGGGCACTATCTATCTCCTGTAGTAACCAATTGAACAGTTGTGGAGTGGTGCGGCAGAGTTTAACAGGCTGCGCTGTAAACTTGGAGGTTTTTGTCACCCTGATAAATACAATGCATCACTCTGACGGAAGACGAAGTCAATGAGTACTGCTGGTTAACCACAGAGGCTCATAGAGATACAGTAAATTTTATACTTGGGGGTTACCTAACCTCTGGGTGTTGGGCCAATCCAGGGCACCTCTGATTAATACTGTTTAGCCCCTCTCACACAAGTGGAGGACGCCTATATGGACATAGGTGAGGGGCGTGAGCTTGGAGCGGAAGCCTGGGCGGGGAGGGAGAGTTAAAACAGTGATCTGCTCCTCCTTCTAACCCAGGGTTCCACTCCCGGATAACGCCATTCGCCTACACCCCTGTAGGCGTTCCCCCGCAAGCGGGAGAGGAGTTAATCAGAGGCTCCCCAGGTGTGGCCAGTGTAAATAACTGCCTACGGTAACAGAGCACTATTTTCTAAGGTAGAACCAGATGGCGGTAAAAATCAGACCAGCCACTCCTGCCAGTATGCCGATGGCGCTAAGTGGTAGAAACAGACTGTCACGTAGAACTCCATTTTCGTCGATATATCCATAAAACCGGTTTTGTATAACCATAGAGATAAAGCCTAATATCAGTAGAGATAAGCTGGCTATAAATGGTTTGGTTTTGACTATTTTAGTGCTCATCTGTTTTACCGTTGAGTCAGCTGGGTTCCGTTATGTAGACTGGCTAGTACTGAGTTAGTTCTGTGGTACCTAAGTTCTCCTTAGTAAGTTATTAGAGGAGCTATTACTCCCCCTCTCCAAAGCGATCCTTGATCAGCTCCTCCAGGGCAGTGATGGCGGCGGCCTCATCCTCACCATCTGCGCTGATAGTCAGTTCGCTCCCCTTGCTGGCAGCCAGCATCATCAGCTCCATTATGCTCTTACCGTTTGCCTGTTGGTTGCTGCGTGAGATCTGGATGTGGCTGTTGTACTGGTTGGCGCAGGTGACAAATTTGGCCGCAGCACGGGCGTGCAGGCCGAGTTTGTTGATGATGGTTATGTCCCGTTTAATCAACGTGTGGTTCCGGCCGTTTACACTCTACTATGTACTCTCGTGCCCCAGTTTTAGCCTTGGCGGTTATCTCTGTCAGGCTCATCTCTGGGTAGTTTAGAACTTTGATCACCATTGGCAGGTTTACCCCGGCGAGGACATTGACCTTGCCCTTCTCTTGGAGTGAGCTGGCGATGTTGCCAGGGGTGGAGCCATATAGGTCGGTGAGGATCAGTACGCCATCACCGCTATCTAGTTCAGCCACCAGCTTGGCTGCCTGTTGCTGTATTTTGTCTGGGTCATCATCTGGGGTGATGGCGATACTATCGGCCTGTAGTGGGCAGTTGTCGAGCATGTTGGTGGCAGTCTGGAGCATGCTGTAACCGATCTCGTTGTGGGTGATAAATAGTAGGCCGATGCTCATGATAGCTCTCTATGACGGGTCAAAATAGGGCGTCCAAGGTTGCGGAAGTGGGTGGCTAGCTGTTCGACCATATAGACTGAGCGGTGCTGCCCTCCGGTACAACCGATGGCGATGGTGAGATAGCTACGGCCATCGGCCTCAAATGAGGGTATCCATTTGTCGAAGAAAGAGGCTACATCCTGTTGTAGTGCAGCCACCATCGGGTTGTTTTCGAAAAACACACCTACCTCCATGTCTAGTCCGGTTAGGGGGCGTAGGCGGCGATCCCAGTGTGGATTTGGCAGGCAGCGCGCATCGAACACAAAGTCCACATCATGCGGTACACCGTGTTTGAATCCAAACGACTGGAAGAGTAGTGAAATCTCATTTTCCTGCCTTTTGTTAAGGCGGTTGCGGATGATATCGCGTAGCTCATGCTGGTTGGTGTGGGTGGTGTCGATCCGCAGGTCGGTGTTGTTGAGAAATGGCTCTAGCAGGCTGCGCTCCAGACGGATGGCCTCAGCTAGAGGAATCTCATCGTTGGTTAGCGGGTGTCTGCGCCGGGTTTTACTAAAACGGCGGATCAGCGTCTCATTGTCTGCCTCTAGAAAGATGATCTCGCAGGTGACACCACTATCCTCTATTTTGCTAACTAAGCCAGGTAGTTGATGTAGAGTGTGGGACTGGTTACGGGCATCGATGCCGACGGCGGTGCGGTCGTATATGCTGCTCTGTTCGCTAGTTAGCTCGGTAGCCAGTGCCTGTAGTAGGGGTGTTGGCAGGTTGTCTATGCAGTAGTATCCAAGATCCTCTAAGGTGTGGAGGGCGGTACTCTTTCCCGATCCAGAAAGTCCGGTAACAATAATAAGTTTCATGGTCTGGCACTAGCTGCTGTTAGCAAGTGCCTATTGTGGTACGGACTACTGCTGCACGTCAACGGTTTCCTTGATTATTACATGGTTGTAGCGCTGCTGCCCAGTTAACTTTTGGTGGATTTGGGTGTAATAGTTATAGGTGGTAGTGGGAAGGGTGTGAGATATGAAAACAGTAAAATATCCACACCTATCCTGAGGGTATTTTGCGCCAGCACAGTATTCAGGTTTTTTAATTACCTGCTGGAGACCAAGTCAATTCAGGTATGACGGGTATTAGTTACTAAGGGGAACGTGGGTTAAGCGACACTCAGGGCTTCAAGAATGGTTCTGATC
>CBFDBF010000219.1:0-3499 GCA_965602975.1 uncultured Gammaproteobacteria bacterium
CCTCAAGGGTCACCTTAATCACCTAAAATAGATAAAAACGCAATACAAACAACAAGATAACAGCGTGTCGACAAGTCCTTAAATTCGCCTATATTCGCTCCATCCATTAAAGTTTCCCCCATTTTGGCCGTTATGATGGTTGGAGGCGGTAAATATCAGAAAACTATTTCAGATATATCCGCCAGTTATCAACCTAGCCTCCAACGTACTGTACAGAAACAGGCTGCGGAGGGATAAGGAACAAAATCATGCCACAAATTATCAACACAAATATAGCGTCCCTTACGGCGCAACGTAACCTGAATAGATCTCAGACCTCTCTAGCCACTGCCATGCAGCGGCTCTCATCTGGCCTGCGTATTAACAGTGCCAAAGATGATGCGGCTGGCCTTGGTATCGCCAACCGTATGACCTCCCAAATAAGGGGCCTGAACCAGGCTATTCGTAATGCTAACGACGGTATCTCCTTCGCCCAGACTGGTGAAGGCGCACTCTCTACTATGGGCGATGCTATGCAGCGTATCCGTGAGCTGTCCGTACAGTCAGTAAACGATACCAACTCCAGCTCTGACCGCCAGGCACTCAATAACGAGGTGCAGCAGCTCATAGCTGAGATCGGTCGTATAGCCAATTCAACTCAGTTCAACGGCCAGAATATCCTGGATGGATCCTCCAGTACTCTAACCTTTCAGGTTGGTGCCAACCAGAATCAGACCATCCAGGTTGATGGTGTTGATGCTAGAACTTCACAACTGGGTGCCAGGCTCTCTACCTCTGGTTCAATCTCGTTGACTAACTCAACAGCGGCAACCGGTATTGTTATTAACGGTAATGCAGTAGATACCAGCAGTGCCACTACGGTGAGTGATGTTATTGCTTCTATCAACGAGGTTGCGGCCTCCTCCGGGGTGCAGGCGCAGAAGGCCACCAGTGTAGATACTGGAGATCTTACAGCTGCTTCTGCTGCAGCAACGATCAACGGTGTTTCTGTAACGATCGATGCTACAGATGCTGCATCAATCTCTGTTAGCGTAGATGCCATCAATGCCCTTACTGCACAGACTGGTGTGACTGCAGCAATAGGAACTACCCCAGCAACTCAGATTTCCCTGTCTAATTCATCAGGTGCTGATATCGTGATTGGTGGTACTGGCCTAGGTGCTGCCGAGACCTATCAGGCTGGTATTGTGCTGGCTGGTGAGGTGGCGGAAGGTGCGTTTACAGCTGCTGGTACCTTTGGTGTGGTTACTGGCACCACTGCTCTAGGTGCCTCCCAGACAGATTATACGTTGACCGGTGTTGACGTACTGACTAGCTCTACTGCTACCGATGCACTGTTGACCCTGGACTTTGCTCTGCAGCAGGCCAGTGGACTCCGTGCAGAGTTGGGTGCGGTACAGACCCGCTTTGAGTCTACTATCTCTAACTTGAGCATCACCTCAGAGAACCTTGCCGCTGCTCGTTCCCGTATCCTCGACGCCGACTTTGCCGCAGAGACTGCTGCAATGACGCGTTCACAGATACTGCAGCAGGCTGGTATTGCCATGGTTTCACAGGCCAATGCACTGCCACAGAGCGTATTGTCGCTGCTTCAGTAAGTTGATAATGGCTGGGAGTCTGGCTTTGCCAGGCTCCCTAGCTGAACTGAATAGGTGCAATCATGATCAATGATATCTCTCAAAATGTGGTGGGGTTAGTAACTCCCAAAACAGGAATTGGATCGGATAGTGTCAGTGGCGTAGCGCAGAAGCCTGCAGTTGAGGCTACTAATATGCCAGCATCGGTCAAGCAGAAACAGACTGATCAAACGGAGTTGCGGCAGCCAGTAGAGGTTAATCAAAAAGAGCTTGATGAGGTTGTAGATGACCTCAATGATTATACTCAGATGGTACAGCGGCAATTGGAGTTTTCGGTAGATCAGGATAGCGGCAAGACCATTATTCGGGTAATTGATGCAGAGACTGGAGAGACTATCCGGGATATTCCTCCCGAAGAAATTATTAATATGCAGAAGCAGTTGAAGGAGATGAGTGAACAGATGTTTAGCAGAGAGGAGGCGAACGTTTCACTACTCTTCAACAGCAAAGTGTAATATCAAGGCTGGTGACATGGAGGTTGCCAGATGTTAATAGTAGATGGATCGATTTAACCAGAGCCTGCCTATTGGCAGGTTAGAGGAGATTGGTAATGCCTATATCATCACCAGGAGTTGGCTCAGGGCTGGATGTTAGAGGCATAGTCTCTAGCCTGATGGCCATTGAGCAGCAGCCGCTGAATCGGCTGAATGCTAAAGAGGCTATGGTGCAGGCGGAGATATCCGCTTATGGACTCTTAAAAGGCGGGTTGTCAGATCTGCAAGATGCTATGGCAAAACTGCAGGATATCACCACCTTTCAGGCCACTAAAGCGACCTCCTCAAACACAGATATATTTAGTGCAACTTCCACTACAGAGGCGGTGGCCTCATCATACAATGTCACCGTTAATAGGTTAGCACAGCAGCATAAGCTAGGTTCATCTGAATTCGCCTCTACCGACACCTTTGGTGGGGCTGCTGGCGATGAGCTTACTATGACGGTGAATGGAGATAGTTTTACTCTGGATCTATCCACTGCCATGACGCTGTCAGAGATTCAGACAGCAATAAACGTAGATAGCAACGCAACCGGTGTGACCGCTGGATTGATAACTGGTGATAGCGGTAATCAGACCCTGGTTTTGACCTCTGGATCGGCCGGTGCCAATAACAGTATCAATCTATCTTTTGGCGGGGCAATCGATAGTAGCAGTTTTAACTTGGCAATGCTCAACAGCGATGAAAATGACGTGTTGCTAGGTAGTGTGGCTGAACTGGATGCCTCACTCAGTGTGGATGGAGTTACCGTCACCCGTAGCAGTAACAGTATTGATGATGTTATTAGCGGCCTGACTATAGATTTGGCTGGCATCGGAACTGCCAAGGCGACAATCGGCCAAGACAGCAGTGTAGCCAGCAGTGCAGTTAAGGGGTTTGTGGATGCTTACAATGGTCTAAAAGATCAGCTGGTATCACTCAAGAGTAGTGGTGCTAATAGTAGCGTATTGCGTAATATTGAGAATCAGCTTAGGGGAGTGCTTAATACCGGTCTCTCTGGTCTGGGTGATTACTCCTATATATCAGAGCTTGGTGTGACCACTAACTCAGATACTGGTAAGCTGGAGTTTGATAGTGAAATGATGACCTCGGCGCTAGAAGATAATCCAGCTAGTGTGGCCAGCTTTTTTAGTGACGATAGCACCGGTTTTGCCCTGACATTCTCTAACATGTTGGATGGGTTTATTCAGTCTGGTGGTACTATTGATAGCATCCTGGATGGAGCTAGAGACCAGATTGATGGTTTTGAGCGTAGTCGAGAGTCGTTACAGGGGCGTTTGGAGGCTATAGAGCAGCGTTATATGAAACAGTTAAGTGCCTTGGATACCATGATGTCTAGCTTGAGCAGCACAAGTGAGTTTTTTG
>CBFDBF010000220.1:0-3497 GCA_965602975.1 uncultured Gammaproteobacteria bacterium
GGTTAAAGTCGTCCGCCACCTCTTTTGCGAAGGTGCTGGCCTGTTGACGACTGAAACTGATATTACTGCCCTCTTCTGAGTAGTAATTAGTCAACTCCATACAGATTCCTTCATGTTATATTTATATAAACATTACTATTCTACAGGCAATAGGCCAATATACACCACCTTATATGAGGGCATATGTGATGGAGTTCGGAGTCTGGGCAATGTTGGCGTTTTGGGCATCTGCCATCGGTGGCATTGTCATCGCTATCAACTGGGCTAACTCAAAGAGTAGGAATCCAGCCGGTCGAGAGGCGATAATGCGCTCGCTAAAACAGCGACTGAAGAGTGAGGAGATCACTCAAGAGGAGTATGAGCAGAAGGTGCGCTCGCTGTTAAAAGAGAGATGAGTGATTAGGCGCTACTCCACATCCAGGTAGTCACGCTCGATCGCTGTCTCAATCGCCTGTGCCCCACTAACCAGCTCCTCAAACACTATACGTAGATTGCGCAACTTCTGTACCTGCTCCAGATTGGGCATGCCATCATCTACAGCGGAAGCTAGTGCAAACATCTCCTTTAGATAGCTGGCCCTGGCCAGCGCAACCAAGCGTATGGTTGGCTCAATTCCATCCAGGGTCAAATCAGGAATATATGGGTTGATTATCTCTCGATTGATCTTACGCACGTTGCTGGCCATCTCCAACAATAGCTGATTATGCTGCATATCATTATGTGACACGGCTGTTATCCTCCATACACCTGACTACAGATCTATCAAGTTGGCGGCAATAAGAGGAAAAACTTAAATTCCCTAACCCGCCGGTTCATGCTGAAATAGGGTATGCGTCTACCACTGCTCCTGATCTGGCTAGCTCTACTGCTGTTACCGGCAAGCGCACTCTATGCAGGGCAGAAACCAAACCGGATAGTTTCACTCAATCTCTGCACCGACCAGCTATTGATGCTACTGGTTCCACCGGAGCGAATCGCCTCTGTCAGCAGCCTCTCCCGCGAGCCAACAAGCTCTTTTATGGCCGCTACCGCCCAGCAGTTAAACCTCAACCACGGGCGGGCAGAGGAGCTGCTGCCACTACAACCAGATCTGGTGCTGGCTGGCGCCTATGCAGCACAACCGGCAGTCAAGTTACTGAGCCGTCTAGGGTTCCGAGTCGAGATCTTTCCTATGGCTAGCAACATCACCTCCATCCGTGAGAACATCCGGCGGTTGGCTTCACTGGTGGGAGAGGAACAGAAGGGCGAGCAGATAATAGAGGAGATGGATCGACGCATCACTCAAGCTACAACCAAATTCGGCGAGCCGCAGGCTGGAGCCCTGTTCTATCAGCCCAGAGGCTACAGTAGCGGCAGCGACACCCTGCAAAATGAGGCACTGCGTCTCGCCGGATGGCGTAATATGGCTGCCGAATACGGTGTTGTGGGGTTTGGCACCATCGATCTGGAACAGCTGATACAGATGCAACCACAACGGATCTTCACCTCACGTTACGCCCCCGGTAGCGACTCCATAGCTCAGCGCCTGCTGCAACACCCTGCCCTACACCAAATTGCCAGCGAGGATAGGGTAACTGAGGTGGAGTACCGCCTCTGGATCTGTGGTGGACCGATGATTGCGGAGGCGGTAGAGAGACTGGCCGCAGCACACCGCCAATGAGCAGAGGCATCTCACAACGCCGGTTGCTGGCCATCCTGGCCATCCTGGTACTCATCCTGTTCATAGTATCACTAGCCATCGGCAGCACCCCTCTATCTATGCTGTTTGCAGCCCGTGATAGCATTGCTGACGACAGCTCTCTACTGACACTGATCTTCACTGAGATCCGCCTGCCACGGGCACTAATCGCCTTGATCAGCGGTGCCACTCTGGGACTTTGCGGGGCGGTGATGCAGGGGCTGTTACGTAACCCTCTGGCTAGTCCAGGACTGATTGGCAGCAGCAGTGGAGCGGCACTGGGCGCAGTAATTATGCTCTATTTTGGCATCTCCAGCAGCCTCCCAATCCTGCTCCCACTGGGTGGTATGTTTGGCTCTCTTCTCGCCACCCTGCTGGTCTATATACTGGCAGGTCGTGCCGCCAGCATAACCACCCTGATCCTGGCCGGGGTGGCCATCAATGCACTCGCTTTCGCCCTGATATCACTCCTGCTCAATCTAGCCCCCAGCCCGTATGCGGTACAGGAGATCGTCTACTGGATGCTCGGCTCACTCAATGACCGCAGTATGAGTGAGTTCTGGCTGCTCCTACCAGCCTCGCTGCTGGGCTGGATGCTACTCTGGGGCAGCGGACGCTCACTCGATGCACTGACTTTGGGTGAAGATACTGCCAGTTCGATGGGGGTGAATCTCACCCGTCTGCGCTGGCGTCTGCTGCTGGCTGTCTCTCTGGCTGTGGGGGCGGCAATATCTATCACTGGAACTATCGGCTTTATCGGCCTGGTTATCCCCCATCTAATGCGCCCTCTGGTTGCCTACCAACCGAGCCGTCTGCTTACGGTTAGTGCTTTAGGAGGTGCTGCCATGCTGCTGGCAGCCGATATTGCAGTACGGCTTTTTCCAGCTGGTATCAACATAAGGGTTGGAGTTCTGACCGCCCTGGTAGGCGCACCATTTTTTCTCTATCTCATTGTAAAAACACGGCGGACAGCACTATGAGCCTGCTAAGCGCCAAGGATATCTCACTAAATATAGGTAGCAGCACTATCTTGCAGGGGATCGATCTGGAGCTGAGGCCACGAGAGCTATTAGGGCTGATCGGCCCAAATGGGGCCGGTAAGAGTAGCCTGCTCCGAATCATCTGCGGTCTACAACATGGCAACAGCGGTAGCGTCCAACTAGGTGATACCCCACTCACCTCCATCCCCCCACGGCAGCGCGCCAAGAGAGTGGCATACCTGGCACAAAGCGGGGTAGTACACTGGCCACTAACGGTGGAACGGCTGGTAGAGCTAGGGCGTCACCCCCATCTTGAAGGGTGGCAGCAGAGCGGTGAGCAGGATCGCCGAGTGGTCGAACGGATTATGCGAGAGGCCGATATTACCGGGCTGCGTGAGCGCAGATTCAATACCCTCTCCGGTGGTGAACAGATGCGTGTGCTGCTAGCCCGCGCCTTAGCGGTTGAACCCGCTATTCTGCTAACCGATGAACCGATAGCTGCACTCGATCCATCTCATCAACTCGACCTGATGTCACTCCTGCGTAACCACTGTGAACAGGGCGGTGCGGCCATAATCGTACTACACGACCTCTCTCTGGCCGCCCACTACTGCCACCGGCTGCAACTACTCCACCATGGTAAAACCATCGCCAATGGTGCCCCTGATCTAGTTCTCTCAGCAGAAAACCTGGAGCGGGTCTACAAAATACGTACCCCGCAAAACCAGAGTCCCTCCTCCAGACTCATCCCGGCACCCTGGGAGAGAACTTTTTCTTGACACCGTTCACCATAAAAAGTTAAATTTCCCCCGCCTCGGGTGCTCCAAGGAGAATTTTCC
>CBFDBF010000221.1:0-3481 GCA_965602975.1 uncultured Gammaproteobacteria bacterium
GAATTATATGTAAGACAGTCGGCGAAAATTGAACTACAGTACCCGTTGGATCAGCCCAATAAAGGGGATTACCTCTAACATACCCAAAAGTATTCATTCCGCCTTGTAGCCCAATCGGATCACTAGTAATATACCTACCAGTTTGCGGATCATAATACCGATAGTAGTTGTAATATAACCCCGTCTCCTCATCATAATACTGCCCAGGAAACCGCATATTAACCGTAGTACCACCACTACTCTCTGGCGCCTTATTCCCAAACGCCTCGCTATCCCATTTCCATACAACGTCTCCCACCTCATTGGTGGCCTTCCTAGGGGTGGCAAGATGATCAGCATGCAGGTAGGTGATCTTTGCTGCCTCTAGTTGGGCTATGGGCTCACCAGCTAGATGTACGTACTCTTTGATAGGTTGGCCGGTCTCATCGTATTCGCCTAGTAATTTACCACCGGGTCCATACAGGTAATAGGTGGTGCCACCGGGGGTGGTCTTGATGCTCCGCTGACCTTGGGCGTTATAAGTGTAACTGGCCAGGAGTTGGCCGTTTTCATGCACCTGGCTGAGACGGCCTGCTTTGTTGTAAGTGAAGACACGGGTGCCGTTACGGTCGGTTTTGGTATTGCCTGTATTGTCATAGGTTCGGGGATCGCTGCCTACTTGATCCAGACGGTTGCTGTTGGTATCAATCTGGTAGGTGGTGGCGCTGCCGTCTCTGGTGAATTCACTGCGGTTGCTGTTGAGATCGTAGTCGTATTGGTCGCTGTTATTGGGGTTGGTCTCGTTGGTAAGACGATGGAGTCCATCATAGATATAGCTGTGGGTAGCATTCTCAGGAGCCGGATCAAGACCACGACTGGTGATGTTGCCCACATTGTCCAGTCCATAGTACCAGGTCTCGCTATCGGCCGCTGCGGCCGTAGATACTGCACAGTAGATAAACACAGCAAGGATATAGGCAATACGCAGGAGTGATTTTCGTCCCTTGAAAGAACGATAACTTAGGATATCTCTCTTCTTATGCGCTATCACACTCATTATTCTGTTATTCCTTTGTTAAGAGTCATATCCCATGACTCTTTTTTATATCCACTAATCCATCTGGCGGGGTAGCTATTCAGAAGCTGGGCATGAGTACACGCACCAACTTTCTGAATAAACTAATCCGCAACACTACCTAGCACCACACTCATATTGGCGGTGAGCCTAA
Organism: uncultured Gammaproteobacteria bacterium; assembly: GCA_965602975.1. Taxonomy (GTDB): domain Bacteria; phylum Pseudomonadota; class Gammaproteobacteria; order Chromatiales; family Chromatiaceae; genus CBFDBF01. Next base: position 1,209 of record CBFDBF010000221.1, read on the forward strand.
CCTCACACAACCAAGAGTATCGATTATTATGCGGCAGAGGCTTTCCTGCGTGCAGAAAAACCAAAGACACCAAGACCACTCAAGAGTAACCATGCTGCCGCTGGGAGAGGTACTGCTGATATTCTTACCAGGTCTCCCATAGGGATCAATTCGTCCATAAATGTAGTGCCACTACCGTAGGTGGAGCCGGATCCAATAGACAGTATTGCACCCGGGGCTGCATCAAAGTCGAAAGAGAACATCAGAACCGATGATGAGTTCAGATCAGTTAAGAAATCACCACCAAACTGGTGCCAGCCACCATCGGGCTGCGGCGAGCCCAAACCGCCGTTAATATCGCCACCGGTCACACCAGATACGGTACCGAGTCCGGTAACTTCCAGCAAAATACTCCAGCCCCAGCTAACATCCCCTTCAGTATCGAAATACAAATCGATCGTACTAGCACCTGGAGATAAAACCAGTGGGTTTCCGGCAATATTAGACGTCGAGGACGCGCCACCCTCGACGGCCCAGACGGTAAATGCATTAGCACTCATAGAAAACAACCCTAAAAGTAGTGCGCCTGCCAGAGAGATAGCAGTAATTTTCTTATGTTTCATTCTTACACCTCTTGTAAAAAGTAATTTAATATTCATGACAGACCGTATCTGCCGTACCATTCCCATCTATTTATGCTTTGGATCTTGGCTACACCTAAATATCAAGCCCCTATCCGTACAAACCGTTCAAATATAAATCCACTCGCAAACTCATGGCCCTGCAACAGCCGCAGGGCAGCTCTGGGTAAGCCCAGGTGGCAAACCTAACATGGCACGCTGAATCAAAATCGCGTCTATGTTAGTGCAGCTAGTGTCTGCGTTAACATTACATTTGTTCTCATCGATCCCAGGCGGCAGACCAAGCAGGTGACGCCTAATAAGTATCGCATCTATGTTCCCCACCATGCCGTCATTGTTCACATCTCCACACTGACAAGCATCGCCAATACCGTCGGGCACCGATGTATTAAGACCACCACTATCCTGCTGATCGGCATTACTGGTGAACGGACAGTTGTCCGAACCATCAGCTATTCCATCTCCGTCAGTATCTAGTTGCGCAACAGGATCACCTGCTGGCATAGTAAGTTCTGTGAGACGGTAGGCTGGATCGTATTGCTTTTGTTGCTGGAAGCTGTTGCCAAGATCCATGCGAGTACGAGGCCCAAAAGGTTTGTATTCAATGTTACCCGCCAGCTGGGTAACCGTAGCCCCTTCGGTCTGAGTGGCGCCGGTGACACGTCCTAAGGTGTCAAAGGCATAGTCAATTCGCTTGCCGCTATGATAGGTAATACTATTCATACGTCTGGCATCGTCGTAGCCATAGGTTGTGTTTAGGGTTATCGGCCCCATGGTCTTTGCCACGGTCTCGACGTTGCCACGGTTATCGTAGCTGTAGGTGGCAGTGCCGGCGGCATCGGTCACGCTGACCAGCTGGCCGAGATCATTGTAACCGTAGTGTACGTTTAAGGTACTATCGCTATAGGTTATATCCTCAAGACGGTTACGTGCATCATAGCCATAGGTAGTAGTATCACTATTGGCGTCTGTCTTGCTTTTTAGATTACCTAGAGTGTCGTAGACATAACTAGTAGTACCAGTATCTGGACTCTGTTGGCTTAACCGGTTGCCCATTGCATCATAGCTGTAACTGGTTACATGACTATTAGGATCGGTAACCGTCAATAGATTACCCTGGTTGTCGTAGCTGTAATTGGTCACAGTGTTTGGTGTAGTGGAGGTCTGAGTGCTCTTGGTACGTTGCCCCAGTGCATTATATTCATAAAGCGCAGTTTTAAGCTCGGCATCAGTTAGGCTGGTCATACGACCCAGCTTATCGTAACCAAAACGGGTGACGTTGCTATTAGCGTCGGTCACACTCAGACGGCGGCCACTACTGTCATAGGCGTAGGTCGCTGTCGTTAACCAACTGGCATCGGCTTTCTGTATCTGCATCTGGCTAATCCGATTTTTGCCGTCGTATACTCTCTTTTGAATCTCACCCGTAACTGTACCGAAATGCCCAACCTCAATCTGTACCAGATTATTTTGGTCATAGGTATATATGGTCTGTTCACCAAGATGATTCGTTGCCTTGATCAGTCGATTGCGTTCATCATAATCGTATGAGGTAATCTTGCCGCCCGCATCAGTTACGGTCTTAACATTTCCTTGATTATCATATGTGTAATCTTCCGCAAGATCCGCAATCGGAACACCGCTGGCGTCCTT
>CBFDBF010000222.1:0-3473 GCA_965602975.1 uncultured Gammaproteobacteria bacterium
AAAAGTTTGTGACGAAAGAAGCATACTTGTAAATCCACCTTTTACACCATTTAATACTTTGCTCAATCCAGAAGCACTTTCTTTACTTTTTCCTACTCCTTCTTTAAAACCTTTTATGAATGATCCAATTAAAGGGATAGCCAATAAAGTTGGGCTTAAATATACTGCTATACTCCCGTTTGTAACGCCTATGGTTGATAAACATCTGCGCCTCAGAGCCGCCCTCCAGGTGTTGAGCGGCCACCAGATTTATCGGGAGTCGTAGCAGGGTCTCGTTGAGTTGATACATGGAGAGAAAACTTGAGGAGTATATAAACAGGATATGGCCGCTACTATCCTCTCCCAGCGCCGCCTCATTCCAGTGTCTCCCTTTTGGTTGCCAGCGGTTGATACGGGGGTGTTTGATCAGACGTAGATTCTGCACTATATAGCGGTACTGTTTACGCAGTCTGTTTAGGTTGAATTTTTTGTGGTCACGGTCGATTATTTTGAAGGGTGTTCTGCTCTTAAGGTAGGGGGAGAATACCGCTAGCGATTGGTACTTGTTGACTCCTCTGCTGGGTGTCTGTTTGTCTACCTTCATATAGCCTGCGTGAGTAGTGTGGTTGGTAAAAAACATCCCGGCATTGATCGCGGCGATAAGGTTATGTTTTTCTGTCCATCTTTCGGTAGAGAGACCACCCTTATAGTTGAATTCTGTGCTGGTTAATATCTTCAGATCCCACAGTTTGGGATCGATACGCAGGATGAATATTGTGGCTGCTCCCGGACTCTCCCCCTCTCTATGGCTGAATTCGCCAATTTCTAGTCCAGGCTCCAGGGTTTGCCACGGCCCTTTGGCGTAGATTTGAATACTGTAGATAGCCAGCATTACACCCATCAATAGAAGGGGTATATAGCGCTGTTTTTCTCTGTGTTTTGAGTCAGTCATATATCATATATGCGGATGACAAGCCGATACAGTGTATTGCTGTCAGGCTCTGCTGGCAATAGATGTTATGGCGGAGTGTGAGCCAGGTTTTAGTGTATGGCTTATATCTATAAAACATGGCAGTATGCGTATGTGTTAGATGAGTTTTCAATATATTAGGGGTGTCTTAAATACTCCCATTGCATGATTTACAGGAGATGGTTTTATGAATATTAAGCGTAGTTCCTCTCTATTGGTAGCAAGTGCTGTTTTTACCTTCGGCCTATTTAGTTCATCTATAGCTCTGGCAGCGGAGCGTATTGTCTTTAGTGGTGGCCCGGCTGGTGGTACCTTTCAGGTGGTAGCAAATGCTATGCAGGTCTATGAACCGATCAAGAACTCCCCTGACTTCAGAGTTAAGGCGCAATCCTCTGCTGGTTCAGTAGAGAATCTGCGTAAGGTGAACAAGGGTAAAGCAGATTTTGGTGTAGTCTACTCTGGCCATGTCTATCTGGGCAGAGAGGGGAGGATGAAGAACGATACCAATAAGTATGAGGATGTTATGGCCGTCTCCTATCTCTACGGTGCCCCGGCGCAGCTGGTGGTGCGTAAAGGTTCAGGCATCAAGAGTACTAAAGATTTGGTCGGAAAAAAGGTTGGTGTCGGTAATGCCGGCTCGGGTGCATTTGCCAACTGTGAGCTCTTTTTTACCCATATGGGTGTTTGGGACACGGTAGAGCGTAATGCCATGGGCTACAATGATGCCGCTGCCGCTTTTGGTAATAACCAGCTCGATGCCTTCTGGCTGTTTACTGCCTTTCCTAGTGGTGCTGTGATCATGGCAGCCCAGACCAACGATATAGAGTTGGTCGATCTCGGTAAGGATGCAGAAGAGAGTGGCTTTTACGAGAAATTTCCATACTTCTCCAAACTATCTGTACCGGCTAGTACCTACCGTGGTGTTGAGGTTGATACCCCGTCTTTTCAGGATGCAGCTCTATGGGTAGCCAACTCCAAGGTGTCGGATGATGTGGTTTACAAGATGTTGTCTATGATTTATACCGATGAGGGTCTGGCTCATATGTTAAGCCAGAAGAAGACTTTCAAAGAGATGAGCGTCGAGACCGGTACTAAAGGCATCGTCACCCCGATGCACCCAGGGGCGATTAAGTTCTGGAAAGAGAAGGGGATATTGTAGGTAGTGCTTTGCATTAGGGAGCGTCTCATACTAATGCTATTTATGTCATCCTGCTTACGCTTGAATGACGTATAAAATAAGATCTTCCTGATTACCCCTCCACCTGATTAGGTGGAGGGATGTTGGTTGTTAAAAATGCCGGAGAGCATTGGGTGGTTATAGTTATGAGCACTATAGATAAACTACATAAACTTGAGCGTGGCCTGTTCGATCTGCTGGCGCTGTCGTTAGTACTGTTCTACTCCTATTCAGCGGTACTAGAGCCAGCTACTACCCAGTTTCACCGCGGCATATATGTAATTATCACCTATGTTCTGGTGTTTCTTCTTTACAAGTCAAAAAGTATTGTTGGCAGGGTATGGGATTATCTGCTGATTGTGTTGTCTGTAGTCTCACTCGGCTACTGGATTATGAATTTTGAAGCCATCAACTACCGTGCTGGTGCGGAGACCGCCCTGGATAGTGGCATTGCGATGGTTGGTGTCCTGCTCGGTATAGAGGTGGCACGGCGGGTAGTAGGGAATATATTCGTTGTTATCGGGGTGATAATGCTGCTGTATGGAGTCTATGGAGATTATGCGCCTGAGCTGATATCACACGCTGGGGACACCTTCCCCGATCTCTGTACCAGTATCTTCTTCAAGAGTGATGGTGTATTTGGCATTATGGCCAATGTGTTGGCTACCTATATCATTCTGTTTGTGATTTTTGGTGCCTTCCTCAAGCAGAGTGGGGCACAGCGCTTTTTTATCGACTTTCCCCTAGCTGCGGTGGGGCATAAGGTTGGTGGCCCAGCCAAGGTTGCAGTTATCGCCAGTGGGCTGTTTGGTTCGATCTCTGGTAGTGCAATTGCCAACACGGTATCTACCGGGGCGTTTACCATTCCCATGATGAAAAAAGCTGGCTTTAAACCGCATGTTGCCGGGGCGATTGAACCGGCAGCATCTATAGGTGGAATGTTTATGCCGCCGATCATGGGGGCCGGCGGATTTATCATGGCAGAGCTTACCGGGTTGCCCTATTCGCATATCATGTTGGTGGCGATATTTCCTGCATTGATGTACTTCTTTAGTGTCTTTGTGATGGTGCATTACGAGGCGAAGAAAGAGCATATAGTGGGTGAAAAATCGAAGGAGAGTGCTACCGATATTCTGCGTAAAGAGTGGTTCTATATCTTGCCGCTGGTGGTGATTACGATATTGATGTTGATGGGTTATTCGCCAGGATATTCGGCGATCATCGGGATAGTTGCCAGTATTGGGGTTAGCTGGATGCGCAGAGAGACCAGGATTGGGCCGCGAGAGTTTCTGCAGGCGACCAGGGATGGTGCCGAGAGTAGTCTGAAGATTGGGGCCACTGTTGGGG
>CBFDBF010000223.1:0-3430 GCA_965602975.1 uncultured Gammaproteobacteria bacterium
CGTATGGTACTGTCAGATGGTGAAGTGCTGTTTTTTAAACGTTATGTATACCCACGGATAAGGCGGTATTGGCTGGAGTTTTGGCTGCGCCCCGGCAAGGCTGCGGTAGAGAGCTGGGCCTACCAGCGGTTAAAGCATCTCGGCATCCCCACACTTGATGTGGTCGCATTTGGTGAGCGCCGTATTATGGGCATGTTGACGGCCACATTCGTGGTAACCAGAGAGGTGCCAGATAGTCAGACGCTGCTGGAGTTTGCTCGGGATGTCTGGGTAAAATTGCCTCTGGATGAGCGCCGCGAAGTCTACCGTGAGATCGCGCAGCAGTTGATAGCGCAACTGCAAAAGGCTCATGCCAACCGTTTTTTTCACCATGACCTGAAGTGGCGCAACATCCTGATCCGGCAAGATGGGGGGCGCTACACACCGATCTGGATCGATGCTCCCCGCGCCTCACGTATGCGTTGGCGCAATCGCCGTGGGGTAGTGGCCGATCTATCTGCTCTGGCGCGCATCGCAGTCAGCCTTCTCTCCCGCTATGATCGTATGCGTTTTATCTGGCAATACCTGGGAGATGAGAGGAGTCCGGGCGAGGCCAAGCAGCTATACCGTGAGGTTGCAGCGCATCTTGGACGCAGGCCGCCGCGACCACTCGACTGGCAGTCGCAGTGAAATATCTCATCTCCGAACAGGAGTATACCGAGCTTAGCCGGGATGCCAGTGAGCTGGAGCGAGACAATTTTGGGGTCAAGGTATTGCTGCGACCAGACGGCCGCATTATCAAGCTGTTCCGGCTCAAACGGCTGTTCTCGCTGTCCGCCATCTACCCCTATTCTCTCCGCTTCTGGCGTAACACTGAAAAGCTACGGCGTTTAGGGGTACAGACGCTCAGGGTGGAGCGTCTTTTCTACTGCCACTCTATCCGCCGTCACGGGATCATCTATCCTCTGCTCAAAGGGGATACCCTGGCCGACCTACTACAGGCAGATCCAGAGAGGCCTGAGCTGCTGGAGCAGTTGGCCAGCTATATAGCGTGGCTGCACACCAACGGGATATATTTCCGCTCACTCCATCTGGGAAATCTGCTGCTGCTGCCTGATGGTGAGATTGGTTTGATCGACGTAGCCGATATCCGTTTTTACCGAATGCCACTGACCGCTGGTCAGAGACGGCGTAATTTTGCCCATCTACTACGGCGAGATGAACACCGAGCCATATTTGAACGGTTTGGTCTGGAGCGGTTTATCGATCTCTATCTGCAGGCAGCGCAACTAACGCAGCGTCAGGAGGAGCAGGTTAGACAGTTGTTGCACTAAGGAGCGGCTGATTAACACCGCTTAGCTCTTCCCCCATAATTGGAGGACACCTATATGGACATAGGCGAATGGCGTTAGCTGGGAGCGGAAGCCTAGGCGATGGAGCCGATACTGGCGGATATGGAGGTCATAGACTCCTCCCCCATAATTGGAGGACACCTATATGGACATAGGCGAATGGCGTTAGTTGGAAGTGGAAGCCTAGCTGGGGAGGGGGAGTCAAAATAGTAACCTGCTCCACTCCTCCCTTGATTCCCACAATAAAGCTCTGGTAATCTTAAGGTATATTTTCTTAGGATGGTTTTGGCAAGGAGTAAGGAAAGATGATGCCAACACAAAACTCAATCTACCGGAAGGGTCTGTTTATCGCCCTGCCGCTCGCTCTTACTATTGCGGCAGCGGGTGTGCTGCTCCACGGCAGAGTCGTCCAGCCGGAGCGCCCTCTCTCCACCAACCAGCCAGCTACAGAGCAAGATCCTGCGCCCCCCGCATTGAACTCAACCCCTAATAGCAAACCAAAACCTCTGCCACCTGAACTTGTGGCCCTAAAGCGTAAACTCCAGAGTGCCCCGTCGCTGGAACAGGAGCAAGAGCGGAGCCGGGCCATAACTGCCAAAGCGGACGCTATGATAGAGCAGACAGATGCCATGATCGCCCGTGTTGGCCATCCCGCAGTTACCACGATAGAACCTCAGACAGAACAGGAATTACACAACCGTATTAGGGAACTTAGAGCCAAAGCCTCTACACTCCAGGAACGGACAAAGTCCCTAGATCAATAGTGGGGGGAGTAAAAATAGCATCTTACCACTCATCCTGACCTTCCCCACAAGCTAGAAGGGAATTAATCAGATGCTCCCTAAACAACAATAAAACTAAAGGACTCTACGATGACCGGACACTCTACCGCATGGACTCACCGTAAAGGGCTCCACAGCCTGCTGGCTGCCGCTCTCGTACTCCTCTCTACGCTGCAAACTCCAGTTGTCCGAGCAGACACCCCGGTTACCGCCCTGGTAGGCCAACTTAGCGGACAACTCTCGGTAGAAAATGGTGCCGCCACCTACACCCTGCCGATCCAGCTCCCCCCCGGTGTCGCCGGCATGCAGCCTGAACTCAGCATCAACTACAGCAGCAATGGTGGCAACGCTCTATTGGGTGCTGGTTTCTCTCTGGGTGGACTGTCTGCCATTGCACGCTGCCCTGCCACCCACGCCCAGGATGGTTTTAAGGGAGGTGTCTACTTCGATCAGCGCGACCGCTACTGCCTCGATGGCCAGCGGTTGATTGCCATCTCCGGCAGTGATGGCGGCGACGGCACCGAGTACCGCACCGAGATCGACGGCCACTCCAGAATCATCTCCAATGGACAGCAGGGGAGTGGCCCCCAATCATGGACCGCTCACACCAAATCGGGTCAGACCCTGGAGTATGGTGGTACGGACGACGCCCGCGCAGAACAGTCGGGAGCTACCAGCGTCCGCAGCTGGGCGGTGAGCACCATCAGCGACACCGTCGGCAACAGCCTCACCGTCAACTACCACGAAGACAACACCAATGGTGAGCACTACCCCCTGCGGGTGGATTATGGTGATAACTCGGTACGCTTCGAGTATGAACAGCGCACCGATCCATTTACCGGCTACCAGGCCGGGGGCAAGATCAGCCTCAGTCAACGGCTCACCCGCCTCACCATCCACAGTGGCGAACCCCAGATCCTCGAATACGCCCTGCGCTACCGTGAGGGGCGGCGTAGCATGCTGGCTGGGATCACCCAAAAAGATGCCAACGGTGATGTCCTGCCGGAGCTGACCTTTACCTGGGCCGGAGATGAGGTGGAGCAGACGCAGGGGGTTGTCGGCAGCTTTGAGCTATGGCTACCGCACGGTAGTGGCCAATATCCAACTGACTTTATTCAGGGGAGTAACGCCAATGGGGTTTACGCCGACCTGCGCGACATGAATGGTGACGGTCTGCTGGATCAGGTAAGTAATAAAAATTATGCCACCAATGCTGAGGGTATACACGTAGCCCTCAATACCGGTAGTGGCTTTGCCCCTTATGAGCTATGGCTACCGCACGGTAGTGGCCAATATCCAACTGACTTTATTCAGGGG
>CBFDBF010000224.1:0-3404 GCA_965602975.1 uncultured Gammaproteobacteria bacterium
GACGACACGCCTGAGCCTGAACGTGTTCTGAACAATAACATGGTGTTGCGGAAGTTGAAAATCGCTCTAAACCTACAGGCAGATGATTTGCTTGAGATACTTAAATTGAACGAGTTCACTTTAAGTAAGCATGAATTGAGCGCCCTGTTTCGACGCCATGACCACAAAAACTATCGAAAATGTCTGGATCAATTACTCCGTAACATTCTTGATGGAATGGAAAAGCACTACAGAAAAAATCAGTAGAAGGGTTAATTGTCGAGGGTTTTGGGGAATCCAGGTTTAATAATAGGGGGCAGACCAGAATGGTACTAAGTTAAGGTGGTTTATCATCTGATCTATCAACACTTTAGCTCATATTTCATGCAGAATTAGCCACCGTAGATTTTATGCTAAACAGGCTTAACTTAGTGGCATTCGGGACAGACTACGTTTAAAAATAGAAAATGGTAGATACAACAGAAAAAACGTAGTCTGTCCCATGTTACCCCTGTAGTTGGTTTTCATCACACAAATAGTGAGTCATTAGGTCAATGAGAGAAGTTGAAATTACAACAAATTAACCGGACATCCACTCATAAAAGAGACACGCTTATCCTAGTGGCATTTTGTGCTGGTTAGGTATCCAGTTTTTTCAATGACCTGCTGGATACTTGGTCAAGTCCGGTATGATGGTGTTAGTTAACGGGACAGCAGTGGTTCAGACAGGAACAGGAGGGTATATATATGGCAGTTTGGCGTGATCGTTACATAAGATGCATTGGTATACTGATGCTATGGATGCTGCTGCAACCGGCAGTGGCTGCAGCTATCCCAGATGGTAAAGGGATGCTGTTTTTGTTGGAGAGGGATGGTTTAACTCCTAGCTATATATTTGGCACCATCCATTCAGAGGATGAGCGGGTGTTGCAGCTGTCGCCACTAGTACGCAAGGCCTTTAGCAAGGCCGAGACGGTGGCTCTGGAGATGACTCTGGATGGTGATAGTATGCTGGCGGCAGCTATGGCCATGCTCTACCGGGATGGGCGTGATCTGCCGGGGGTTATCGGTAAACAGCGATATAAACGTGTGGTTACGGCGTTTTCTGGCCAAGGTGTGCCGGAGGTTGCACTACAGCACTATAAGCCGTGGGCGGTGGCGATCATCCTCAGTATGCCACCGACAAAGAGCGGTGAATTTCTGGACCTAGTGCTCTATAAGGATGCTGTTAAGGGAGAGAAAAAGGTTGTAGGGTTGGAGACGGTTGATGAGCAGCATTCGATCTTCGATGATCTGTCAGAGGAGCAGCAGATCTTAATGTTGGATGATGCCCTCGACTCTCTCGAACAGCTACCTGTTATGTTTGGTCGTTTGCTAGAGGCCTATCTTGCACGAGATATGGCAGCCCTGGTGGAGATTAGTGAGGGGTATATGGAGCAGGGCGATCCCGAGTTGGAGGAGGTGTTTCAGCAGCGTTTGATAGATGATCGTAACCAGCTTATGGTTGAGCGTATGGTTCCACTGTTGCAGCAGGGAGGGTGCTTTGTGGCAGTGGGCGCGCTGCATCTACCTGGCGAGCAAGGAATTTTGCATCTCTTAGGACAGATGGGTTATCGTATAACAGTGGTCTATTAAGTGTGATCTATGGCCTGAATTGTCAATTGAAATAGGCTATAATTAAAGGAATTGTGCGGCATTATAGCAGCAGTGGAGAGACTGTTTTAGATAGGGGAGATGGGGAGTGTGTATACTATGAGATTAAATAACAGATGGAGAGCAGGGTTGGTGCTTGCGGTGGTGCTAGTGTTAACGGGGTGTGCATCCACGTCTGGTACAGAGCGCGATCCAAGGGATCCAATTGAGCCATTTAACCGGGCGATGTATAAGTTTAATGATGTGGTTGACAGGGGGGTGTTTACGCCTATAGCGAAGGGTTATCGCGCAATTACCCCAGCACCGGTAGATACTGGAATAACCAACTTCTTTGGCAATTTGAGCGATGTTGGTTCTGCTATCAATAGCCTATTGCAGTTCAAGATGAAGCAGGCAGCCTCTGATATTAGTCGGCTGTTGGTCAATACGACGGTTGGTCTGTTCGGTTTTTTTGATGTTGCCAGTAACATGAATTTGGAGAAACATGGCGAGGATTTTGGTCAAACCCTAGGTGCGTGGGGAGTGGGGCCAGGGCCATATATTGTCTGGCCACTCCTTGGACCTAGTAGTGGCCGTGATACAGTTGGTATGGTGGGTGACTGGTATACAGATCCTGTAACCTATGTGGATCATGTGCCGACACGTAATAGCTTCGCTGGAGTTCGAGTTATTGATAAACGGGCTGATCTCTTGGGTGCTAGCAGTGTCGTGGAAGAGGCAGCACTGGATGAGTATGAGTTTACCCGTGATGCCTATCTGCAGAAGCGGCACAATGATGTGTATGATGGCAATCCACCGGAAGGGGATTGGGAAGCAGAGGCGTGGGCTGAGGATGAGTAACTGAATTTGTAAATGATGAACGCATAAAAAATGCCGGGCAACCGGTATTTTTTATGCGTGTATGGTTTTTACTCCATTCGCTGTACCCAAGATCAGCAGGTCTGCCGGTCGTTGTGCGAACAGTCCTACGGTCACCACTCCGGTGATGTTATTGATCTTCTGCTCTAGGCTGATCGGCTGCATGATCTCAAGATTGTGCACATCTAAAATAATGTTGCCGTTGTCGCTGATAAATCCTTCACGCCATATCGGGGTGCCACCTAGCCGCACCAGCTCCCGTGCTACCAGGCTACGAGCCATAGGGATAACCTCTACCGGTAGGGGGAAGCTGCCTAGCATCTTGACTAGCTTGCTCTCATCGGCAATACAGATAAATTGCTTGCTGGCAGCGGTGATAATCTTCTCTCTGGTTAGGGCGCCACCACCACCCTTTATCAGCTCTAGCTGATGGTTGGATTCATCCGCACCATCGACGTATATATCAAGCTCATCTGCGGCATTTAGATCTACGACTTGGATGCCGTGTGATTTAAGCCGTTCAGTAGAGGCGTCAGAGCTAGATACAGCCCCATCAATCCTATGTTTAGCGGTAGCTAACAGGTCGATGAAGTGATTAACGGTAGATCCGGTACCGACCCCTACGACACCATCTTTCACATATTTCAGTGCCGCCTCTGCGGCCATCCTCTTCATGCTATCTTGGCTCACTACGCTACCCCTATTTAACCCCCTTCAATACTACATCGAAGGGGGCTTGGAGTGAAGAGTTCTCTTCAGGATGCCAGCTTAATCTTTAAGTTTGCAGGTATTCAGCCCAAACGGTAGATAGGCTGGGCACCAACCTATAGCTGCGGTAAATAGAGGTACTAGGCCTATGGCCCCCCACATGTTTTGGGTCATATATCCCCAGCCAATCAGTGCCAGGCCAGCAA
>CBFDBF010000225.1:0-3386 GCA_965602975.1 uncultured Gammaproteobacteria bacterium
CTTTCGGTATACATCGGGAGAAATTTGTTCTCCGCATCCTCACGCGAAAAAGAGAATACGGCCTGGGTCAGATCATTAGTGCCAAAAGAGAAAAAATCCACCTCTGCTGCCAACGACTCTGCACGCATACAGGAGCGCACCACCTCGATCATAGTGCCAAACTGAAAATCCAGCTTGCGTCCATACTGCTGCTCCACATCTTTGGCAATCTCGTCTACATGCCGGCGTACACTCCTGATCTCCTCTACCGTGCAGACCTGTGGCACCTTGATTTTTGGATGGATTTCAATCCCCTGCTTGGCACACTCCGCTGCCGCCTCCAGGATCGCCCTGATCTGCATCACATAGATCTCTGGAAAGCTGATACCAAGACGCACCCCACGATGCCCTAGCATCGGATTGGTCTCATACAGCGCCCGCACCTTGCGTAGCATTGCCTCCTTTTTAGTGATCGCCTCCTCTACCAGATGGCTATCCACTGACTGACGTAGAGTCTCTGCCTCCACCTTAGCTATGGCCGGTTCACGCAGTAGATTCATACTGTTGGCCAGCACCTCTACACCATAAGTGGATTGACGCAGATGGCGCAGTTTCTCCAACTCATCTTGCAGTTGCCGTTCGGCAGGTAGAAACTCATGAATCGGCGGATCAAGCAGGCGAATAGTCACCGGCCACGGTGACATAGTCTCAAATAGAGCCTTGAAATCAGCCCGCTGCATCGGCAACAGACGATCGAGGGCAGCCTGACGCTTGACCGCATCATCTGCCACAATCATCTCTATCACTACCGGTAGACGCTCTACATCGTTAAACATCCTCTCAGTGCGACACAACCCAATCCCACGCGCCCCATATCTGATCGCACGAGCCGCATCGGAAGCCGTGTCTGCATTGGCCAAGACCTGTAGACGCGCCTTCTCATCGGCCCAATCCAGCAGGGTGTTCAACTCTGATGAGAACTCCGGCTCTACCGTGGGAATCTCGCCCAGATAGACGTTACCGCTAGTGCCATCGATAGTGATGAGGTCACCCTCTTTAATAATGGCATCACCCACATAAGCCTCACGCCGCATCACATCGACCTCAATCCCTTCGGCTCCGGCCACACACGGCTTACCCATGCCACGTGCCACCACTGCGGCGTGTGAGGTCTTACCACCACGGCTGGTCAATATGCCAACGGCGGCAAAAAAGCCGTGGATATCCTCCGGTTTAGTCTCCTCTCGCAGCAGAATTACCCGCTGCCCACCCTTTTTACCCTGCACTTCAGCTCGATCAGCATCAAATACGGCATGTCCACAGGCAGCGCCAGGAGAGGCTGCCAACCCTTGGGCCAGAGGCTGCATCTTGGCCTCAGGGTCTAATTGGGGAAACAGCATCTGTTCCAGCAGCTCTGGATCAATCCGCATTAGCGCCTCTTTTTTCGAGATCAGTTTCTCCCTTTTCATCTCGACCGAAGTGCGCACCATCGCCACTGCATTCATCTTGCCGTTACGGGTCTGTAGGCAGTAGAGGGTGCCATCCTCTATAGTAAACTCAAAATCCTGCACCTCATGGTAGTGCTGCTCCAGACGCTGCCGTAGCTCTTCCAGTTGCCGCGCCATCTCTGGCATCTCTGACTCTAGCTGATCAAGCGGCTTGGGGGTACGAATCCCAGCCACCACATCCTCACCCTGCGCATTGAGTAGATACTCCCCATACAGGCAGTTCTCACCGGTTGCAGGGTTACGGGTAAAGGCGACACCAGTGGCTGAACTATCACCCCGATTACCAAATACCATGGTACATATATTGACCGCAGTACCGTTGGCCATGGCTGGAGTAATATGAAACTCACGGCGATAATCGACCGCACGTCTACCACTCCAAGAGTTAAACACCGCCTTAACCGCTATCTCCAACTGCTGATATGGCTCCTCTGGAAACGTCTGGCCAGTATGGTCGGCATACACCTTTAAAAAACGCTGACTGACCTCTTTTAGATCATCGGCTACCAGATGGGCATCATCCTTAATGCCAGACCGTAACTTCACCTCATTAAATTCCGCATCAAACAGCTCATCTGGCACCTCCATCGCCACCTTGCCGAATAGCTGGATAAAACGGCGATAGACATCATAGCCAAAGCGTTCATCTCCAGTCTGCTCGATCAACCCATGCAGAGTTGTACTATTAAGTCCCAGATTGAGGATGGTATCCATCATCCCTGGCATCGACATAGCCGAACCGGAACGCACCGACACCAGTAGTGGGTTAGCACCATCACCCAACCCCTTGCCTGTGGCCTGTTCTACCTTGGCGATATGCTCTCGCATCTCCACCATTACCCCGGATGGCAGCTCGCCATCAGTGGAGTCCAGATAGTCGAGACAGGTCTTGGTAGATATAACAAAACCGGGCGGGACATTCAGCCCAATCTGGGTCATTTCACAGAGGTTAGCTCCCTTCCCTCCAAGTAGCTGTTTATCTCTACCATCACCCTCATTAAAAGAGAATATATGCTGCTCAGAATTTGATTTTGAGTTACTCATAGTGACAATGGACTCCATATATAGATGATAAACTGAAATAAAAATGCCCTGTTAGATATATGGTAGCGGTATCTGCCATATTAAAGAGTATAATAACTGTTTTATATAACTATTATATTACGAGATATTACGAGACCCCATGGATAAAACCTACGACCCCCATGCAATAGAGCAGCGCTGGTATGCAACCTGGGAAGAGAGTGGCTGGTTCGACCCTGCCGATGATGGCACCGATAGCTACTGCATCATGATCCCACCACCCAATGTCACCGGCAATCTGCATATGGGTCACGGCTTTAATAATACTATTATGGATACCCTGATCCGTTACCACCGGATGCGTGGGGAGAGAACCCTCTGGCAGGCCGGATCAGACCACGCCGGTATCGCCACCCAGATGGTGGTAGAGCGCCAACTGGAGGCTGAGGGAAAGAGCCGGCATGATCTGGGTAGAGAGAGCTTTATCGATCGTATCGAGGAGTGGCGGGAACAGTCCGGAGGCAATATCACCCGGCAGCTCCGCCGTCTCGGCTCCTCCCTGGATTGGAAAAACGAACGCTTTACCCTGGATGATGGTCTCTCTGATTCAGTCCAAGAGGTATTTATCCGCCTCTATGAAGAGGGTCTGATCTATCGGGGCAAACGGCTGGTCAACTGGGATCCCAAACGGCATACAGCCGTATCCGATCTGGAGGTTATCTCAGAGGAAGAGAGCGGCCACATGTGGCATATGCGCTACCCCCTCACCAACGGCCAGGGTCATATGGTGGTCTCCACTACCCGCCCGGAGACCATGCTGGGAGACTGCGCAGTGGCGGTCAATCCAGAGGATGAGCGCTACAAGCACCTTATCGG
>CBFDBF010000226.1:0-3381 GCA_965602975.1 uncultured Gammaproteobacteria bacterium
GATAACCTGCTCGGTGCACCACCAGTACTCCTCTAGACTCTCGCCCTTCCAGGCGTAGACTGGAACTCCAACAGCAGCCATGGCGGCAGCGGCGTGATCCTGGGTGGAGAATATATTGCATGAGCACCAGCGCACTTTTGCACCTAGCTCTAGTAGGGTTTCGATCAAAACGGCAGTCTGCACAGTCATGTGCAGTGATCCAGTAATGCGGGCACCACTTAGCGGTTTGGACTCGCCATACTTCTGACGTAGAGCCATTAGACCAGGCATCTCAGTCTCGGCAATGGAGATCTCTTTGCGGCCCCATTCGGCCAGAGAGAGGTCGGCTATTTTATAATCACTAAAGTTTTGGTCAGTTACGGCATTCATATTTTCAATCTCCAGAAAAAATGAGCGCCGTTATATCAAAATTAACGTTCCGAGCCTGGCCCTAAAATTAGGGTGCAGCGCTCCTCGGGGATAATGGTCTGTTGGTTGGACTAAGTCTGATTGGTAAAAAAGTTATATCCTGATGGTCACAGCCCAGCTGCATCACGCAGCAGCTCGGCTTTGTCGGTACGCTCCCAGGTGAACTCCGGCTCTTCACGCCCAAAATGGCCATAGGATGCGGTCTTAAGATATATCGGTCGGATTAGATCAAGTTGCTGGACAATAGCATAGGGGTGCAGGTCAAAGTGCTCCTCTACCAGTGCGGCTATCTTCGCCTCATCTATCTTCGCGGTGCCAAATGTATTGATGTCGATCGAGGTGGGATCAGCCACTCCGATGGCATAGGATACTTGTAGTTCACATCGGTCAGCCAGCCCTGCAGCAACTATGTTTTTGGCTACATAACGTCCGGCGTAGGCGGCTGAACGATCCACTTTAGATGGGTCCTTGCCGGAGAATGCGCCACCACCGTGGCGGGCTGCACCACCATAGGTGTCGACAATGATCTTGCGTCCGGTGAGACCGCAGTCACCAACTGGGCCGCCGATCACAAATGATCCGGTGGGGTTGATATGAAACTGGGTGCCAGCATGAATCAACTCCTCTGGCAGGGTCGGCTTAATGATATTCTCCATAACCGCCTCACGCAGTTGGCTATACTCAATATCCGGATCATGCTGAGTCGATAGAACTACAGCATCCACCGCAACCACCTTGCTATTTTCATAGCGGAGGGTGACCTGGCTTTTGGCATCTGGCCGCAGCCATGGCAGGATGTGTCCTTTGCGCATCTCGGCCTGGCGCTGTACCAGGCGGTGGGAGTAGGTGATAGCTGCTGGCATAAGCACATCGGTCTCATTGGTGGCATAGCCAAACATCAACCCCTGGTCACCTGCACCCTGCTCCTCCGGAGCCTGGCGGTCAACTCCTTGGGCGATGTTGCCAGACTGTTTGCCGATCAGTGACATCACGGCACAGGTGCTGCCATCGAAACCAACATCCGAGCTGGTGTAGCCTATATCACAGATGACTCCACGTACCAATTTATCCAGATCGACCCACGCCTCGGTGGTAATCTCACCGGCTACAATAGCAACACCGGTCTTGATCATAGTCTCGCAGGCGACTCGTGCATGTTCCGGGTTGGGGTCTAGGCGGAGGATCTCATCTAATACTGCATCCGAGATCTGATCTGCCATTTTATCCGGGTGTCCCTCAGAGACCGACTCTGAGGTGAAAACGAAATCTTTAGCCATTGTCTGTTTGTGTCCGTATTTATATTACAAGGGTTGGTATTATAGCAAAGAGTTAATTCGGTTTTACTATATTTTTATTATGGGAGGTGGCATGAGCTTAATACACACGCCGATATGTGACTTTGGTCAAGAGGCTCCCGGTTTTATCCTGCCGGGGGTTGATGGTAAGAGTTGGAGTCTGGATGAGTGCAGGGGTGACAAAGGTCTGCTGGTGATGTTTATCTGTAACCACTGTCCCTACGTTATAGCGGTTCGAGAGCGGTTGGTGTCTACTACTGGTGAATTGCAGAAGCTGGGCATAAACTCGGTCGCTATCATGTCCAATGATGCGGTCAACTACCCAGAGGACTCGTTCGAGAACATGCGGCGGGCAGCGGCTGAGTTCAGCTTCCCCTTTCCCTATCTTATGGATGAGAGTCAGGAGGTGGCCAGGGAGTATGGAGCGGTCTGCACCCCCGATTTCTTCGGTTACAACGCTGACTTGGAGTTGCAGTATCGAGGCAGATTGGATGAGTCTCGCATGGAGCCGGCCACAGCAGATGCCAGGCGAGACCTGTTTATCGCTATGCAGGATATTGCTGCTACTGGCAAAGGGCCAACGGAGCAGATAGCGAGTATGGGTTGCTCCATCAAATGGCGCTGATAGTTATAAGCGCAAAACCACCACCACTCCTCCCCCATTAGCTGGCACTGCCACCACTCCTCCCCCACCTGTGGGGGACACCTATAGGGACATAGGTGGATGGCGTTAGCTGGGAGCGGAAGCCTAGGTTAGGAGGGGGGAGTCTAAAACAGGACAATGCCATAGATAGATATTTTTACCTCCTGCCTCTGATCTTCACCTAATTAAGGCGCATCTGGTTGTGTTAGCAACAGCTTTGGGCGAAAATACACCACCTTTTTTAGCTGATCGATAGTAACCAGAGGATAGACTCAAATGCCTTCACACAGAGAGCTAGCTAACGCCATCCGTGCCCTTAGTATGGATGCTATTCAGCGGGCCAATTCCGGCCACCCAGGTGCCCCTATGGGGATGGCAGATATAGCCGAAGTGCTATGGAATGAGCACCTACAGCACAATCCGGCCAATCCAGAGTGGGCCGATCGTGACCGCTTTGTCCTCTCTAATGGGCACGGCTCCATGCTGATTTACTCACTGCTGCACCTCTCTGGCTATGATCTGTCTATTGATGATTTAAAAGGGTTCCGCCAATTAGGTTCTAAAACTCCGGGTCATCCTGAGTATGGTTATGCCCCTGGGGTGGAGACCACCACCGGGCCGCTAGGGCAGGGGATCACCAATGGTGTCGGTATGGCGCTGGCAGAGCGGACGCTGGCCGCACAGTTCAATCGGGATGGACACACTGTTGTAGATCATCACACCTATGTGTTTTTAGGTGATGGCTGCATGATGGAGGGGATATCACATGAGGCCTGCTCCTTGGCTGGAACTCTGGGGTTGGGTAAGTTGATCGCTCTGTGGGATGACAACGGTATCTCCATTGATGGCGAGACCGATGGTTGGTTCAAGGATGATACAGCGCAGCGATTTGAGGCCTATGGTTGGCATGTTATCAGCGCTGTAGATGGGCATGATGCTGCCGCTATCAGTGCGGCGATTAGTGAGGCCAAAGCGCTGTCTGATCGCCCCAGTTTGATCTGCTGTCGCACCACCATAGGTTACGGTTCTCCCAAT
>CBFDBF010000227.1:0-3375 GCA_965602975.1 uncultured Gammaproteobacteria bacterium
ATGGTGGTCGCCGGGTATACACCAGATAGTGCCGAGGTGACCTGTCATGCGGCAACCAGGGCAGAGATGGATCTGGAGACCGCCGAGAAGCTGTTGAAGATGGTGGATACTCTGGAAGATCTGGATGATGTGCAGGAGGTGTACACCAATGCGGACATCAGCGATGAGATCATGGAGTCGCTAGGCGAGTGAAGGTGATCCGTATTATTGGTATAGATCCGGGCTCCAGGGTTACCGGGTATGGGATTATCGATAGTGATGGCAGGAGCAGCCAACATGTGGCCAGTGGTTGCATAACCACCAGTAAAGGGGAGCTGCCACAGCGTCTGGGTGAGATATATAGTGGCGTCGCTGCAGTGATAGCAGAGCACCAGCCGGAGGAGATGGCGGTAGAGCAGGTTTTTGTCTCCAAGAATGCTGCATCTGCCCTGAAGTTGGGACAGGCGCGGGGTGCAGCTATCTGTGCCGGGGTTGCTGTCGATCTGTCGGTGGCGGAGTACACTCCACGGATGATCAAGCAGGCGGTAGTAGGAACTGGAGCCGCCGATAAGGCGCAGGTGGAACATATGGTTAGATTGATCTTGAAGCTGCAACAGAAGCTCTCTGCCGATCAGGCCGATGCGTTGGCGGTGGCGATCAGCCACGCCCACTCTCAAGCCACCACGCAGACTCTGGCCAAGGCGCTGGAGGTGGGCAGATGATCGGGCGTTTGCGGGGAGAGATCGTATCCAAACAGCCACCCTTTTTGTTGCTGGATGTGAATGGTGTGGGCTATGAGGTGGAGGTGCCAATGTCCACCTTCTACGATCTACCGGCGGCGGGGGAGACGGTGCTGCTGCAAACTCATCTGGCGGTGCGGGATGATGCCCATATTCTCTATGGTTTTGGCAGTGAGGCGGAGCGAGCGCTGTTTCGTGGTCTGCTTAAGGTGAATGGAGTTGGAGCCAAGATGGCCTTGGTGCTGCTCTCTGGCATGAGTGCTGCCGAGTTTGCCGCCTGCATTGAAGCCGGTGATAGCGCCGCCCTGGTACGTCTGCCCGGTATTGGTAAAAAGACGGCAGAGCGGTTGATTATCGAGATGCGTGATCGCTTGGAGAAGCTGGGGATTGTCGCCACGGGAGCAACCATAGCCGCAGCCAGAACTGGTGGTAGCATAGTAGATAGTCCGGTGAGTGAGGCAGTTGATGCCTTGGTAGCACTCGGCTATAAACCGGTTGAGGCGAGTCGGATGGTACGAGGTATAGAGTGCGATGGGCTATCTAGTGAGGAGATTATCCGCGCGGCCCTTAAAGGGGTGGCAATAAAATGAGTGAACGTGACGACATAATCAGCGCTCAGGCCGGTTCTGAAGATGCCGTCATGGATCGGGCTATTCGCCCCAGACTATTAGCTGATTATGTGGGTCAACCGGTGATGCGGGAGCAGATGGAGATCTTTATCCCTGCGGCACGGGATCGCTCCGAGGCGCTGGATCACGTCCTTATCTTCGGTCCGCCGGGTTTAGGCAAGACCACCTTGGCGCATATCATCGCCAATGAGATGGGGGTAAATATTCGCCAGACCTCAGGGCCGGTGCTGGAGCGTCCGGGTGATCTGGCGGCACTGCTGACTAACCTCGAACCACACGATGTTCTATTTATCGATGAGATTCACCGTCTGAGCGCAGTGGTAGAGGAGGTTCTCTATCCGGCGCTAGAGGATTATCAGCTGGATATAATGATTGGTGAGGGGCCAGCAGCGCGCTCGATCAAGCTGGACCTGCCACCATTTACTCTGGTGGGCGCTACCACCAGAGCTGGGCTACTCACCTCTCCACTGCGGGATCGCTTCGGTATTGTGCAGCGGCTGGAGTTTTACTCGAGCGAAGATTTGACCCATATCGTGCGGCGCTCTGCCGGTATTCTCGATATAGAGACAGATGCAGATGGAGCCAAAGAGATCGCCTGCCGTTCACGGGGGACACCGCGTATTGCCAACCGTCTATTGCGGCGAGTACGGGATTATGCCCAGGTCAAGGCGGCGGGCAGGGTGGATGCAGAGGTGGCAGATCTAGCGCTCGGGATGCTGAAGGTGGATGGCAACGGTTTTGATATCATGGATCGTAAGCTGCTATCTGCGGTGATCCACAAGTTTGATGGTGGGCCGGTAGGGGTAGACAGCCTGGCCGCAGCTATTGGTGAGGAGCGGGGTACTATTGAGGATGTGCTGGAGCCATATCTGATTCAGCAGGGATTTTTAATGCGTACTCCACGGGGTAGAGTGGCCACCAAGGCAGCCTATAACCACTTTGGACTGCCGCCAAAACCGACAGCAGAGGTGGTGCTGCCAGAGAGTAAGGATCTATTTACAAAATGAAGGAATTTCTCTGGCCAGTCAGGGTCTACTACGAAGATACCGATTCCGGCGGGGTGGTATATTACGCCAACTATTTGAAGTTTATGGAGCGTGGGCGGAGCGAGTGGCTGCGGAGTCTGGGCTTTGAGCAGGACCGGCTATTGGCAGAGGAGGGGATTATCTTTGCTGTACGCCGAGTGGAGATGGATTTCCATGCACCGGGACGGTTTAATGATGCGTTGCAGGTTGGAGTGAAGCTGATACAGCAGAGACGAGCCAGTATAACCTTTCTACAGGAGATAAGAAGAGAGGATGATGAGCAAATTCTATGTAGTGGCAATATACAGATCGCCTGTATCGATGCCGAGCGGTTTCGCCCCTGTGCGCTGCCGCAACAACTGGTACGGGAGATAGCCAATGCAATCTGAACTCTCTTTTATATCTCTGGTACTGAATGCCAGCCCACTGGTGCAGTTGGTGATGGCAGTATTGATGCTCGCCTCAATCATCTCCTGGACTATGATATTTGACCGTGCCAAGGTTCTGAAGAGGGCAAGGCAGGCGGCTGAGCTGTTTGAAGATCGCTTCTGGTCGGGCAGTGATATGAGTGATCTCTATCAGCAGATCGATGGTGTCGGCGATCCATCCGGTCTGGAGCATATCTTCCATGCCGGTTTTCGCGAATTTACCCGGATGAAGGAGCAGAAGGATATAGAGCCGATGGCCATTGTTGAGGGTGCCAGGCGCTCTATGTATGTGGCCATGAGTCGTGAGATGGATGGACTGGAGACCAACCTCTCTTTTCTCGCCACGGTCGGCTCTACCAGCCCCTATGTGGGGCTGTTTGGTACTGTCTGGGGGATCATGAACTCATTTCATGCCCTCGGCAGCGTGAAGCAGGCCACCCTCTCTCTGGTAGCGCCCGGTATAGCCGAGGCGCTGATTGCCACTGCCATGGGGCTGTTTGCTGCTATTCCAGCGGTGGTTGCCTATAACCGCTATGCCAACGATGTCGACCGTCTAAATGGTAAGTATGAAGAG
>CBFDBF010000228.1:0-3363 GCA_965602975.1 uncultured Gammaproteobacteria bacterium
TCAAGAACAAGACGAAGATCGCAGCAAATAGCTGGCTATTTGCTAGGTTTTCAACAAAGTTATTGGGCTTCTCAAGCGCATGGATGCCAAACATGAATTGAGAGAGGTGCCCTTTAATTGATATTGCGGTGGTAGGGTGCTCTATGTAAGAATAACCGGCAATACAATATGGAGTCGTATACTTTTAGAAGGAGACTTTGAATTATGTTGTCACCTACAATCAATCGCGTCAGATTCTCTTCACTAGCGGCATTGCTGCTGGTTCAGTTGCTGTTCATGGGTGTGGTATCAGCTGCATCTCTGACTGCACCACAGAGGGTTATCCAGGATATCTCTGATCAGCTTCAAGCTGCCATCAATAGTGGTAGCTATGATCTATCTCGTGCCTACACTCTAGCTAATGATATTGTGGTGCCACATATAGATTTTAAACGGGTCTCCAGCTTGGCTTTAGGTAAGCACTGGCGGCAGGCAAAACCGGCACAGAAGAGGGAGTTTATACGGGAGTTTAAGCGGCTGCTGGTACGTACCTATGCCACAGCTTTTTATGCCTTTAAAGAGTGGGACATTAGCCATATGGCGATGCGACAGGGGCGGCGTAAAGGGGATGTGTTTGTGCGTACCAAGGTACTACGTTCTGGCGCCAAGCCGGTGGATGTTGAGTACCGTATGTATAAGAGTAAGGGAGGTAGTTGGAAGGTGTATAACCTCAAGATTGAGGGGGTCAGCTTGATAACCAATTATCGTAGCCAGTTTCAGCAGAAGATCCGCAGTGGTGGGTTGGATGGCCTTATCCAGCAGCTGAAGAGCAAGAATGATGTACGGACGGCAGCACTCTGAAAACAGAGAGTAGTGTGGTCGGATTTAACTCCTGCCTATAGGTTTAACTGGTTGGTTTAATAGTGTAGTGGGGGAGCCTCTTCACTGCGCTCCAGGGTGCTCTCTGCCAGTGCCAGCAGGCGCTCTTTTAGCTCCTCTAGCCCTAGTTTCAGCTCTTGAATCTCCTGCTGTTGGTGAATAACCGTATTGTTCAGGCTCTGTATAGTGTCGTCCTGAAAGGTTAGTCTGGCTTGTAACTCCTCTAGCTCTCTCTGCATGGCTGCTACTACAACAGCTTGGAGATGGTGCGGAACTGTGGGTGGCTAGCCGCTCGTAGCCACTCAAATAGTACCGACTCAGTACTGGTTATGGTGATCCCGGCTTGAGCCATCCGCTGTAGGGCGATACGGCGGTTACGCCCAGTACGGGAGCAGACCGCATCGGCCACTACAAATAGCTGATAGCCACGCTGTTGCAGCTCAAAGGCGGTCTGGAGTACGCAGACGTGGGTCTCCATTCCAGTCAGGACGAACTGCTTGCGTGGGCTCTCCAGGGTGCTGTCGCAGAATTCATCACTACCACAGCAGGAGAAACTCATCTTTTCATAATTGCTACTCCCATCTGGCAGGTTATCCAGCAAGACCTTCTCGGTCGGTCCCAGACCCTTGGGATACTGTTCGAACTTAATAGTGGGCACCTGTAGCAGGGAGGCAGCCTGGAGCAGGAGAGAGGTGTTATGTAGCACGCTATTTCGGCTCTTCTCGCCCATCGCGGAGGCCAGCCGCTCTTGGGTGTCGATGATTAATAGCTGGCTCTGTTCAGCACTGCATAGACCGTTCTGTTCCATTCTGTCTGCCTCGTAGTATTAGCTGAATTTTGGTAGATGTTTTAGAGACTCTTGGAGATCATCTTCAGGGAAATCGAAATCCTTAAGTTCTCCGGCAAAGTAGCTATCATAAGAGGCCATATCAAAATGGCCGTGGCCGGAGAGATTAAACAGGATCGTCTTGGATTCACCACTCTTAGTGCATTTGTTGGCCTCACGGATACAGGCGGCGATGGCATGGGTAGACTCTGGTGCTGGGACGATACCCTCAGTTCGTGAGAACAGCACTCCAGCTTCAAAGGTCTCTAGCTGCGGTATTGCAACCGCCTCTAGCAGCCCCTCATCATAGAGCTGGCTGATTAGGGCGGATTCACCGTGGTAGCGCAGGCCACCAGCATGGATGCCTGGGGGTACAAATTTGTGTCCCAGGGTGTACATCTTTAGCAGCGGTGTGAGGCCGATGGCATCTCCAAAATCATAGGCGTACAGACCCTTTGTCAGGGTGGGGCAGGAGGTCGGTTCTACCGCTACCAGACGGATATCTTTGCCTGCCGCTTTATCGGCAAAGTAGGGGAAGGCGAGACCACCAAAATTGGAACCGCCACCACAAGGAGCCATTACAATATCTGGATACTCCCCAGCTATCTCCATCTGCTTCTGTGCCTCTTGTCCTATGATGGTCTGGTGCAGCAGGACGTGGTTGAGGACTGAGCCGAGTGCATAGTTGGTGTCATCGCGACTCGCCGCCTGCTCTACCGCCTCGGAGATCGCTATACCGAGAGAGCCATTGGTGTCTGGGTCGTCAGCCAGGATTTTTTGGCCCGATTGGGTGATGTTGCTGGGGCTGGAGAATACCTCGGCTCCCCACGTCTTCATCATAGAGCGGCGATAGGGCTTCTGGTGGTAACTCACCTTCACCATGAATACCTTCACATCTAGCCCGAACATCTGTCCGGCCAGTGCCAGAGAGCAGCCCCACTGCCCAGCTCCAGTCTCGGTGGTGAGACATTTGACCCCCTCTTTTTTATTGTAGTAGGCCTGAGCTACGGCGGTATTTGGCTTGTGCGAACCGGCGGGGCTTATTGCCTCGTTTTTGTAGAAAATCTTGGCTGGGGTACCGAGCGCCTTCTCCAGGCGATGGGCGCGATAGAGTGGCGATGGCCGCCATAGGGTCAGTATCTCGCGCACCTCATCCGGGATCTTGATCCAGCGCTCGGGACTCATCTCCTGCTCGATCAATCCATCTGGAAAGATTGCAGCCAGGGCGGCTGGATCCAGCGGCTTACCATCTGGGCCAAAGGGTGGTGTAGGCGCGTTGGGCATATCTGCCATAACGTTGTACCAGTGGGTAGGAAGATCTGACTCTGGCAACAGAATTTTGGTGGTCATGTTGAGTATTCCCCGAATTATTGTTTAAAACAGATGGGGACAAGTATGCCCATATAAGCCGTGATTATCCAGCTGCGTAGGGGTTTATTGGCGGATAATTTTGCCGCTGGCAGCATCCCTGATGGTGCTGCTGTTCTGCTCCGTTCCGACCGCTTCATTGAGGATTAGATCTACGTTGCCGCCTAGTCTGGTGCGCACCTGCAGGGCGCTACGAGCCGCAGGCAGGGTGCTGAGGTTGGCGCTGGTGGAGACCAGCGGTGAGTTGCAGGCGCGACAGAGCGCTGCTGCCAGCGGGTGGGCGGTTACCCGTACTGCCAGGGTTTCGTATT
>CBFDBF010000229.1:0-3358 GCA_965602975.1 uncultured Gammaproteobacteria bacterium
AATATCCCGGATCTTCCCTATGCAGAGCTGCGTGGATACCAAGCCACCCGTCTAGGGCATCGGCATAAGGCCGAGCCGGTGGTTGCATCTAAAGATCCACGGGGACGCACGGTGTATTGGGTGGGGCCGGCTGGTGCTGAGCAGGATGCGGGGCCGGGGACAGACTTTTTTGCTGTACGTGAGGGCTATGTATCGGTAACACCACTACAGGTTGATCTCACGCGGCACTCTGCACTGGAACAGCTGAGTGACTGGTTGAGCGTACGGGGTAGATGATAAATCTACAGCATCGTGGGATCGGTATGACCTCGGAGCGTACTCGTGAGAGGCTGCTTGAGCGTCTACGCCAGAAGGGTATTCGCGATATCAATGTCCTGAACGCCATGCGTGAGATCCCGCGCCATATATTTCTGCAAGAGGCACTCAGTAGTCGTGCCTACGAAGATACTGCGCTGCCGATAGGCCATGGTCAGACCATATCGCAGCCATACCTTGTAGCGCGTATGAGTGAGCTTCTGATGGAGAATGAGCCGCCGGAGACGGTGCTGGAGGTGGGCACTGGTTCTGGTTATCAGACCGCTATACTCTCCCGGTTGGTGCGGCGGGTCTACAGTGTTGAGCGGATCGTGGCGCTTCAGGAGGAGGCGCGTAGATGCTTGCGGGAGATAGGGGTGCGTAATATCAGGCTGAAACACTGTGATGGTGGTATGGGGCTACCGGAGTATGCTCCATTTGATGGCATCATGGTGACAGCAGCACCGGAGGGGATACCTCTGGCCCTGGTAGAGCAGTTAAGGCCTGGCGGCAGGATGGTGTTACCGGTCGGTGTTGGGCGGGAGCAGGTGCTGGTCAGGGTGACCAAAACTGCTACTGGATATAGTAAGGAGATACTGGAACAGGTGGTATTTGTACCTCTGCTTGGGGGGGTACAGTAGTGTCCATGTTTAGTGCCCTCTATGATCGAGTGATGCAGTGGTCGCGCCATCGTAACGCCCCGCGCTATCTAGCGGCGCTTAGCTTTGCTGAATCCTCTTTCTTTCCGATCCCACCAGATGTGATGTTGGCTCCCATGGTGTTGGCCAAGCCAGATAGCGCTTGGCGACTGGCTGCTATAACTACTATTACTTCGGTACTAGGTGGGCTGCTGGGCTACTTTATTGGGGCCTTTGCCTTTGAGTTTATCGAGCCCATAATGCGAGAGGCTGGATACTACCCAAAATATCTACGGGCGCAGGAGTGGTTTCAGCGCTGGGGTTTCTGGGCGGTGTTTCTAGCTGGTTTCTCTCCTATTCCATATAAGGTTTTTACTATAGCCTCTGGTGTCATTTTGATGCCGCTGTTACCATTTTTATTGGCTTCAGCAGTGGGTCGTGGTGGCCGTTTCTTTTTAGTTGCTGCATTGATACGTTGGGGCGGGGCTAAGATGGAGAGAACTTTACGCCAGCATATAGATCGTATTGGGTGGGCGGTAGTGGTTTTAGTAGTTGTGGTGGTTATGTTAGTAAAGCTGATTTGAGGTAAATGGATTTGAAAGAAGTGCGCCGAAAATCTTATCTGCATGGTGCGGCCATAGGCGGAAGTTATAGTCTGGTTTCGCTATTGCTACTGTGCGCTTTGATGGGGGCTCTGCTCGCATCATGTAGCTCTAGTGGTCCAGCACCGGTAGTCAGTAGGGAGCGTGGCTCATCGGTCGAGGAGCGTTCACCGGTAGTAAGGCGTACATCTGGATCTGGAGTAACGATCAGAAAATATGGGTCAGAGGTGACCCCCTATCGGCCACAAGCGGTTGCGATCAAGCCGCGAGCTAACGCACCCAAACAGCGGCCAGTTGTGTCTACAGCAGTACCCAAACCCAAGCCTGTGCTGCCACCACCTAAACCCAAGTCTAATTACTATGTTGTCCAGCATGGTGACACTCTCTACTCAATTGCATGGAAGTTGTCAGTTGACCATACCAAGTTGGCCATCTGGAACGGTATCGGCTCACCCTATACTATCTATGCGGGGCAGCGACTTAGAATCAAACCGGGGCAGGGAGAGAGTGTGGCAGTGGTGGCACAAGGGCCAGTCAAGTCGGCACCAAAGAGCACAGTAGCCACTGAGCATGCTGATGTGTCCCAGCCAAAATCGACAGCTGTTATCCCCACGGTTAAGTGGAAACCTATCCCCAGTGTAAAGTTACGCTGGAAGTGGCCGACAAAGGGTAGGATAGTGCAGCAATACTCCCGTAAGAGTATAAATCACAAAGGCATCAAGATTGCCGGTAGCCGGGGGCAGAAAATAGCTGCAGCAGAAACGGGTAAGGTGGTGTATGTTGGTGATGGACTTATAGGTTATGGACAACTTATTATCATTAAACACAATAGAGAGTATCTCAGTGCCTACGGATATAATCGCAAACTGTTGGTTAAAGAGGGCGATGTTGTGAGTAGAGGTGCTAAGATAGCCGAGATGGGAGATGGTGGTAGTGGTCGTGCGCAGTTGCACTTTGAGGTACGACGTAACGGTACACCGGTCGACCCTGCCGCCTTGCTATCACGGCGTTAACTTTAACAGTCAAGGATATGTATGGAAAAAGTAGAGACAGATAGTGTGGATGAGGTCGCGGAGCCTCCCAAGAATAGGGGAAGGCGGCTGGTTGATCGGCAGGCTGCACATAAAGAGGTAAAGCCACCTGCGGAGAAGGAGATCACCCGGGCGCAGATGGATGCAACCCGCCTCTATCTAAGTGAGATTGGACACTCTCCACTACTGTCAGCAGAGGAGGAGGTGTATTTCTCTCGTTTGGCGCAGAAGGGGGAGATGGCCTCTAGACAGCGTATGATTGAGAGCAATCTGCGCCTGGTAGTGAAGATTGCACGGCGCTATATGAACCGCGGACTTGCTTTGCTGGATCTGATAGAAGAGGGCAATCTAGGGCTGATTAGGGCAGTGGAGAAGTTTGACCCAGAGCGTGGATTCCGCTTCTCTACCTATGCCACTTGGTGGATTCGTCAGACCATCGAGCGGGCTATCATGAACCAGACCCGTACCATTCGTCTGCCAATCCATATTGTAAAAGAGATAAACGTATATCTGCGAGCCGCCCGCCAGTTGGCTCAGACCCTGGATCATGAGCCGACAGTAGAGGAGGTCGCCGAGCTGCTGGATAAACCTATCAGTGAGGTGAAACGGATGCTCGGTCTCAATGAGAGGGTTACCTCAGTTGACACCCCATTTGGTAAAGATGCCGATAAACCGCTGTTGGATACCATCTCGGATAAACAGTCAATTGATCCAACCGAGAGCATTCAGAACGATAGTCTCAATGCCAATCTTGATCACTGGCTGAGCAAACTGAATGATAAACAGCGAGAGG
>CBFDBF010000230.1:0-3334 GCA_965602975.1 uncultured Gammaproteobacteria bacterium
GTTGCAGTCACCGGGCCAGTTGTGGAGCAGTTGGTAAGCGCAAACCCCTACTATGCCAAAACCACCATCCCCGGCGACATGTACCGCGGCAGCCCTACGGATACCGAAACCTTTGGCGTCAAGGCGACCCTGGTCAGCTCTGCAGATGTGGATGCAGAGATAGTCTACCAACTGGTAAAGGCGGTATTTGAAAATCTTGAGAGCCTAAAACAGCTCCACCCGGCCTTTACCCATCTGCAAAAGGCGGAGATGCTGCAAGGCAACTCGGCACCATTTCACCAGGGGGCCATCCATTATTTCAAAGAGGCCGGACTGATGTAATATCTGTCCGGTGAAATGCGGTACCATGGTAGATAGACCATGAGCGACCCACACCACCCAGACCATATTGCATCTATCACTCCCGCCGAACATGGCGGCCAGTGGCCATATGGAGGGACACAAAAAACCATCTTCTCCACTGCAGTAATCTGGTCTCTGTTCCAGCTATGGATAGCCTCCCCCATACCCTACATACTAGGTTTTGGGGTATTCAATGATACCGAGATCCGCTCCATCCACCTCGCCTTTGCCATCTTTCTGGTCTTCCTCTCACTCCCATGGAGACGCGGAACCGACAAAAGCAGGATAGTGGTAGGTGACTGGATTCTGGCAATGGTAGCCGCCCTCTGCGCCCTCTATCTGTTTCTTTTCCAGGACGCCCTGGCTACCCGTGCCGGTAGCCCCACAACCCTGGACATAGTAACCGCCGCCATCGGCATAGTACTGTTACTGGAGGCCACTCGCCGCTCCCTCGGCTGGCCCCTCACTATCATTGCCAGCCTGTTTCTCTGCTATACCTTCGCCGGCCCCTGGCTCCCGGATGTAATGGCCCATAAGGGCCACTCCCTGCAGCGGGTGGCCTCCCACCAGTGGCTCAGTACCGAGGGGGTGTTCGGTGTCGCCATTGGGGTATCGTCAGGATTTGTCTTTCTATTCGTCCTCTTTGGCAGCCTGTTAGAGCGAGCTGGTGGTGGCGCCTATTTTATCCGTGTCGCCTTCTCACTGGTTGGTCATATGCGCGGCGGCCCAGCCAAGGCTGCAGTACTGGCCTCCGGCCTCACCGGGATGATCTCCGGCTCCTCCATCGCCAATGTGGTAACTACCGGCACCTTCACTATCCCGTTGATGAAAAAGGTGGGCTTCCCCGCTTACCGTGCAGGCGCCATAGAGGTCGCCGCATCGACCAATGGACAGATCATGCCGCCGGTGATGGGAGCCGCTGCATTTTTGATGGTAGAGTACCTCAATATCTCGTATGTCGAGGTGATCAAACACGCCTTCCTCCCGGCGCTACTAAGCTATATAGCACTAATATATCTGGTACATCTGGAGGCGCTTAAGGCTGGAATGGAGGGGATAGCCCGCCCCAACCCTCCTCCGCTACAGCAACGTATGTTGCGTTGGGGGCTATCCACCTCTGGCCTGATCATCTTTCTCTATCTCACCTGGCTACTCCTGGATGGGATCAGCACACTGTTTGGCGATCTCTCACTCTACGCCAACGGCCTGCTACTGCTAGCCAGCTACCTCGGCATCCTCTACTGGGAGGCTAGATACCCCCTGGCAGAAGAGTTAGATCCAGAGCATATTCCCAATATCTATCAGACCATGCGGGGTGGACTCCACTTTCTACTGCCCATCGTGGTGCTGGTCTGGTGTCTGATGGTGCTGCGTCTCTCCCCTGCATCAGCGGTCTTCTACGCCATCCTGCTGCTGCTGTTTATCATCATCACCCAAAAGCCGTTGCACCATCTCTTTACTGGCGATAGCGCCCATACCCCATGGCGTGATGGATTTAGAGACCTGATCCAGAGCCTGCAGGATGGTGCACACAATATGATAGGGATAGGAGTTGCCACCGCCACCGCCGGGATTGTGGTGGGGACGGTAAGCCTTACCGGTATCGGTCAAGTACTGGGGGAATTGATTGAGCTCCTCTCTATGGGGTCGGTGATAGCGATGCTGCTACTCACTGCACTGGTCTGCATGGTGCTGGGGATGGGGCTGCCCACCACCGCCAACTATATCGTGGTATCTACGCTCATGGCGCCGGTGATAGTCCAGTTTGCCGCTGCCAACGGGCTGGATATCCCGCTGGTGGCAATCCACCTTTTCGTCTTCTACTTCGGCATCCTGGCAGATGATACTCCGCCAGTAGGGCTGGCCGCCTACGCCGCCTCTGGTATCTCTGGGGCTGATCCGATTAAGACCGGCATCCAATCGTTCTTCTACGATATACGCACCGCCATACTCCCTTTTATGTTTATCTTTAATACCGAGCTATTGATGATAGGGGTAGATGGTGTCGGCCATTTTCTCTGGGTTGCGGCTATCGGCCTGGCCGCCATGCTCACCTTCGCCGCCGCCACTCAGAGCTGGTTTATCACCCGCAGCCACTGGTGGGAAAACATGCTCCTGCTGTTGGTCGCCTTCTCTCTGTTTCGCCCGGACTTCTGGCTAAACCAATTTTTTCCTGCCTATCTGCTACACCCAGCCACTGAGCTTGAGCAGCACATTGCCAGCGCAACCCCGGGAGATATACTACGCCTAAAACTCCAGACCAAACCGGAGGGTGCTGAGATGACCACCCGAACTCTTGCCCTGCCACTGCCAGACGCCACTCCCGGAAACAGATTGGTAGAGTTAGGCTTTATCACTGAAGCGGCAGGTAGTGACCTCAAGGTGACACAGGTAAGATTTATGAGCAGGGCAGAGAGTGCCGGGGTAATAGCCGCAGGAGAGCACTGGATAGTTGGCTTTGAACAGCCCACCGCTCAACCGGCAAAAGAGTGGTTCCTGCTTCCCCCTATACTACTAACAATACTACTCGGTTTTAGACAGCAACGGCGAAAAGAGCGGACCGTTAGGCAACGGCACCAATAGTCAAAGCAGAAGGGCATGCCCTCTCGTCTTTAGTGTGCGGTCACATCTTTGTTCACCTAACCAGAAATTTGGAGTCAATGTAAAAAACTCTTGAGATTTAATATATTGGTTGTGCGTTTTTACACTGACCCCAAATACACGACCACAGTTGATGGCCTATTTATAGCTATGAGCCGGACACTATTGTATCACCAACGAACTTTTTCCTTGCATCGCGGGGAGAATCATATATGACCCCAATACCGTAATGAATTCAGGTGCATGTTACTTTGCGCCACGCTCTATAGGGAGTATCATTGTGATAAAGTTGTTTCAATCCCTTGCAACCTTTCTTGCCTGATACGTATACCCAAGTTTGTACAAAATATTCTCTTGGAGGTAAAGCGTTACAAACGGTGTTGGTGACCTT
>CBFDBF010000231.1:0-3333 GCA_965602975.1 uncultured Gammaproteobacteria bacterium
CGGCCAGATGACGGCAGTTATCATGAGACCCGCTACTGGGCTCTTCCGAATGACGCTTTTGATATAAGTGATCAGGAGGCTGTTGCGCAATTCAGTGATCTTTTTGATTCTGCCATAGATCTTCGGTTACGTGCCGATGTGCCAGTTGGTGGCTTGCTTAGTGGTGGGCTAGATAGCAGCTCTATTATCTCTAATCTTGCTGACCGTAAAAAGGTTCCTGCGCAAGGGTTGTCGGTGTTCTCTGCTATTTTTCCAGATTGGGCAGAGAGCGAACACCCATTGATCGAAGAGACTATTCGGCGTTACCCTGAGATAAACCCACATAATGTAGTACCGACGGGTGAGCATCTTGCGCGGGATTTACCGAAGTTGCTATATCAGATGGATTTTCCAATTCGTAGTTCTGCGGTTCACTCACAGTCGATGCTCTACGCAGAGATACGTAGTGAGAGTGATATTGTAGTGCTGCTTAACGGGCAGGGTGCTGATGAGATCTTTGCTGGATACCAGGGTCACAGGTTGCCACGCATTGCATCTGCATTGCGACGACTACAATTTACTGATGCTTTAGGTGAAAGCAGGGCGTTGGCAGCACTGCAAGGCCAGAGTATAGGCGGTGTGTTTAAGGCATCTGTGATCGAGTTATTGCGTCACTATCGATACCGTTATATTCCGCATCAGCATGGTAGGGTGGCAGCTGATATGGCTGGAAGCCCACTCTCGGCACTGCTTGCTTATAATTTAACTTACGCCTCCCTCCCTGAATATCTTCGCTATGAAGATCGCAACTCTATGAGTGCTTCTTGTGAATCCCGTCTGCCATTCTTGGATTACCGTTTAGTTGAGTGGGCCTTCCGGCTGGATGATCGGTTAAAGATACGGGAGGGCAAAAGCAAATATATTCAGCGGCTGGCAGTTGCATCTTATGTCCCGACAGCAATTGTGCAAAACAGGGTTAAGAAGGGCTTTATCTCCCCCCAAGAAATCTGGCAACAGGGTGTCATGCGGGATTGGTTAAGAGAGAGAATTGCTGATCATGGGGTAAGTTTTTTACCCCATGATATTGTTAATACATATGATGCTGATCCAGCAGCCAACTATAGTAAATGGTGGCGTATTGCCTGTCTTGCGGAGTGGTTACATGTCGGATAAGGCGCGTATACTCCTGATTGCCTACAAATTCCCACCATACTCGCAGGTTGGCGCATTTCGCTGGACGTATTTTGCCAAGTACCTTGCAGACATAGGGCATGCCGTCGATGTTGTGACGGTCAACTGGAAGCGGCAAGCTCCAGGCAACCTACTGGATGAAGTGACTCATCCTGGCATAGCCATTCACCGTATCCGCTCAGGCTATCTGCACAATCTGAAAATTTGGCGTAGTGGAAACAGGTGGATTGATGGTATCAAGAACCGGCTCTTTTCACGCATAATAGATCGCTTTTTTTACTGGGATGATGAGGCTCAGTACTGGGGGCGCTATCTGTTGCCAAAATGCGAACAACTAATTAATGGTGAAGGCATTGGTGTGGTCATTGCAACCGGCTCACCCTTCCAGAGCAATGTCTGGGCGGCAGAATTGAAATGTAGAAACCTTGACATTCGACTGATCCAGGACTTAAGAGATCCCTGGGCGCGAAACCCAAAAAAGTATTATCGTGACAAAGAGATGGCTTTGATCATGGAGCGTAATACACTTTCAGTTGCCGATCATCTGGTTGTGGTAAGTAAAGGAATGGCCGAGCATTTTAGGCAGAATCTTTCTAGTGATGTGCCGGTAACAGTTATTAATAATGGATTTGACCCTGCTATGTTGCCACTCAAAAAGAGTTCTGACTCAACCGTAAAATCAGGACGGATTGTGTATGCAGGTAGCCTGTCTAATGGACGTGAGGAGATTCTTCGTCAGTTTCTTGATGCGCTGGAGAAACTGCAGGTTGAAAATATCCAAATAATCGTTGTTGGAAATTTCCCCCATGCTTTGATTGAGCATTATAATAGTCTGATCGAGCGTGGGCAGTTGTATTTTGAGGGATGGGTGTCAAGAAAGAGAGCGCTTAGCCTGATTGTTGGTGCCGACTATGCATTACAGTTGAATGCAGAAATCTATCCTTATGCGCTCTCTACAAAAATTTTTGAGTATGCTGCAATGAGGGTGCCTACTCTGTCCCTCAACTATGGTGGCGATATTGATGTGGTAGTGCGCAATTACTCCATGGGATACTCCATTAACTTGAAGCACGCTGATCTTCATGGCTGGATTAGACGGCTGGCCGATGGCGAATTGAATGAAAAGTTTACTTTTTCTGTTGATGACTTTGCTTATGATGTGCTGGCAGAAAAGTATTCAGATCTGATTCAAACTCTTACTTCACAATGAATCTTAGATAATGGCAGATAAAATTGAAATGAAAACAACAAAACCCATCATCGGCATGATGCTAGGAAATGTATATCCGCCTGATATCCGGGTTGAGAAAGAGGCGCGCGCTTTGGTAAAAGCAGGTTATGAAGTGCACCTGCTTGGTATTGCCGCTGGTGACTTGCAGCTGAAAGAGGATGTTGGCGGTTTGATCGTGCATCGGAATATCACGTATAGGAATAATATTATACGCAAATTGCGTTTCATGGAGTCTCGGTTAAGGTTCGTTTCTAGTGAATGGGGTAGTGCGCTGGATAGTTTTATTCGTAGTAACAGGATTGACGTGCTGCATGTGCATGATTTGCCCCTGGCAGGAACGGCCTTGAAGATGCGGCGGATTTTTCCAGAGTTGCAAGTAGTGGTCGATCTGCATGAGAATTTTGCTGCTGGTGCAGCGTTTAGTATTACTTATGAGAAAGGCCTTAAGGGCTGGCTGTTACGCCGTATCTATGCATATCCACGTTGGCAGCGGTATGAGAGAGAGGTGGTTGAAAAGGCGGATCGTATTATCGCAGTGGTTGATGAGATGAAAGTACGTTTGGTGCGGCAGCATGGTGCTGACCCAGGCAAAATCACTGTGATCTCAAACTATGAAGACCCACGGTTTTTGGACATGGCTGATGAGGTTATTAAAAAAGACCCTGATAAATTCATTCTCAGCTATATTGGTGGCTTTAGTCCATCTCGTGGACTAGAGACAGTCATTAGGGGAATGGTTTTGTTGCGTGACTATCCAATTCGCCTACAGGTTGTAGGGAAGGGCACCTCTGTAGTTGAAGCTGCCTACCGCAACATCATTGAAGAAAACAGTTTACATGATTACGTGGAGCTGCTTGGCTGGCAGCCATTTAAGCGTGTACCTGCATTGATGCGAGCTACAGATGTGGGTTTGGTGCCACATGCTCGCAATG
>CBFDBF010000232.1:0-3323 GCA_965602975.1 uncultured Gammaproteobacteria bacterium
ATGGCCGACTTGATGAGGTTGGACTCTACTCAATCGCCTTTCAGTTCGCCTATATACTGTATGTTTTTAATGATGCGGTTACTCAGGTGCAAGGGCCTGTCTCTATGTCTGCTCTCACCTCAGACCGTGAGTTGGCAAGAGGGCAGATTGTGGAATTTATTCGTGTTTATGTTTGGATAATGGCTGTTCTCTATTTAGGTATGACGCTTTTTTCACGTGAAATTATTATAGGGTTTCTTGATCCAAGATATGCGGAGTCATATAAGGTGATTGCTATCCTGGCTTTCCTCTACGTTCTTAGTGGGTTATACCGTGTTTTTATCAACGTTATTTCATTCCACAAGAGAACTTGGATTATTTCTTTTGCATCCATATTGCAGGCTCTTATTAATATAGCGCTAAATTTTATGTTTATACCTATGTTTGGTATGTATGCGGCGGCATGGTCTAGCTTGGTTAGCCTTTTTGGGTATTTAGGTTGGGTGGTTTTCTGGTCGCAGCGTTTGGAGCCAGTGAATCTGCCTTGGAAGGCAGTGGCAAGTGTGGCGCTTGGTGTGTCGGTAGTTCTGATAATCTGGTACCAGATTGACCAGATGGAATGGACGCCAGTGATACTGCTTTACAAGTTTTTGCTCTTAGCCGGGTTTATCTATTTCTCTCTTAAGCTTGAGAGCTTGCATGAAGTGAGGGCTCTGCTAGATAAATTTCGCCTTAAGCTTGTGTCCAGGGGCAATATTTAGGGCATGAATGGCATCAACAATAGGGTGAAATAAGTAGATGAAAAGAAAGCTAGTAATTTTTGGCGACTCGATTGTGATGCCTCGTCCTTATATGGATGGAGTGGATAGAACCGAATATGAGGATACCTATGGCTACCAGTTGTCTGATAAAATAGACCATGATGTAAGTGTCTGTTTTGTTGGGGGGCTTGACACAGAGATGGCCCTGGAAGGATGGAATAAGCTGTATGCCGCTTATAAACGCCCGGATTGCGTGATTTATCACTTAGGCATAAATGATTGTGTGCAGCGTGTGTTTAGACGAAATTCAACCTCGATTTTTCTTAAGCCATGGTTTAGGCGGCTATCCCGAGACCTGGGGCTGCGTCTGGTGAGTCGCTACCGGCGATATTTTATAAAATTATTTGGACTTAGAAATCAGTATGTTAAGGCCTATGAATTTAGAAAGAATTTGCAATCTCTTATGGAGCAAGTAAAGGGTTTTTCACCGAAGGTGCATTTTATAGCGGTTGGTATTTGCCAAAAACCAGAGTTCCAGGAGCGGCGCTCACCTGGGGATAATCAGTTAATAAAGCAGTACAACTCTATACTGCAGGAGGAGTTTAGGGGTGAGTTTGTTGATCCAAACAAATCAGGTAAGGCTGAAGACATTTTGATTTCTGATGGAATTCATTTCAGTAAGCAACTGCATAGCTGGATGGCGGAAGAATTAGTTAAGATGATAGATTGGCAGGATGGTAGAGGTGGTTTGCTGTGAAAGCGAAATTAATTCAGATTATACGTTGTCCAGTGACTGGGAGCGATCTTACTCTCAGTGATGTCGAAATTGAGAATGATGAGATTAAGTCGGCAATATTGACATCAGGTGATGGCAGGCACAGCTACCCAGTTATTAATTATATTCCACGGCTTTTGGTTGACAGTAAGAACTACTCACTGTCATGGGGTAAGTTGTGGGGTGAAACGGCAGAAATTCTTAGGGATAGTTATACTGGTGAGAGTTTCCATGAGGAAGCACTGTTCGGTGAGTATGGAGGAGAGCAGAACGATGGGGCTGGTAGTCCATTTGGATTCAACTGGCCAAGAGATATGATGGGGCAGCGCGTCCTTGAGATAGGATGTGGAACAGGTAATTTCACTGAATTGCTTTATACGTCAGGTATTGATCTTCTGAGTGTTGATATGTCTACAGCAGTAGATACATTACCATCAGAAATTTTATTACATCCAAATGTTAATGTGGTGCAGACAGACATTAATACCCCATCAATTTGTAGAAACTATTTTGATAGGATCTGGTTGTTCCAGGTTTTGCAGCATACTCCAGTGCCGGCAAATACACTGGTGACGATGCGTGAGTTACTGAATGAAAACGGGATAATATCATTTACCTCCTATGGGGGTGGTATTCGTTATAATCCTCTCTCCTACCGAATTATCAAAAAAATTCCACCGAGTATCCAGTGGCCAATGATTGCGCTGTTGGTACCTTGGTTGGTTAGAATTAAGTATTGGTTGCGTAGAGCCATTAATCCTGCATCACTTTTCTACAAAATAGTAACTAAGCTGCTCTATGTTGCCGATCCACGAGATATCTATATCCGGGTACGAAAAGGCGAGCTAAATGATTATTACTTTGCAAAATACTATTTTCGCACAGGCGATCATGATTATCTTATCAAATTTATCGTGCTTAACACTTTCGACAGAATAACGCCGGAGTACACCAATAATGCCAGCCATGAAATGGTTAAAGGTTGGTTGTCAGATGCTGGATATACATCTTTTGAAGTCTGGGGCGAAGGTGGGGTGAGGGCGACGGCTGTAAAATAATGTGTGGGATTACTGGAATTTTAGGTGCGCAATCTGGTTTTGATATAGGTAGGTACTATGCTGCGCACAGCACTCTCCATCATCGTGGACCAGATGATGAAGGGTTTATTGCAATTGATAAGAGGGCTAAAGTAAGGCGTTACATCGGCGCACATACTTGTAGTGAGCTGAAAACATCGGCGCCACATATTGAGTCGGCAGCAGAGGCGGTGGCTGTGCTTGGTCATCATCGTCTCAGTATTCTTGATGTTTCACCAGCTGGGCATCAGCCTATGAGTTATGATGGCCTGTGGATGGTCTACAATGGCGAGGTCTATAATTACCGCGAGTTACGGGATGAGTTGAAGGCGGTCGGTTATAAGTTTATCTCCGCTACAGATTCAGAGGTTGTACTTAAGGCGATCCATTATTGGGGGCGTGATGCGTTTAACCGTTTTAACGGTATGTGGGCGCTTGCACTCTGGAATGAGGGTGAAAGAACCTTGTTGCTGTCGCGCGACCGTTTTGGCATTAAGCCACTCTATTACGCGCTGGTTGACGGGGCGTTCTATTTTGCATCTGAGGTAAAATTCTTTCGGCTCCTCATCAATGTATCACCACATGAACAGCGAATGCGGGAGTACATTGCCTCCTGTTATCTTGATCATGAGGTTGAGACGATGCTGGAGCCAATCAGGCAGTTACAGCCCGCGCATTTTGCACAATATCGGTCAGATGACGGCAGTTATCATGAGGCTCGCTACTGGGCTC
>CBFDBF010000233.1:0-3308 GCA_965602975.1 uncultured Gammaproteobacteria bacterium
ATAGAGGATCGGCATATCTATATCACCGGTCGGATTAAAGATATCATGATACTCTCCAATGGGGA
This sequence comes from uncultured Gammaproteobacteria bacterium, assembly GCA_965602975.1. GTDB lineage: Bacteria > Pseudomonadota > Gammaproteobacteria > Chromatiales > Chromatiaceae > CBFDBF01. The sequence goes on from CBFDBF010000233.1 coordinate 66, forward strand.
GAAGATACCCCCCGCCGATATGGAGCTGGCCATCCTGCTCGATCCGCTATTTGAGCAGGTTATGGTGGTTGGAGAGGGGCGTTCTCATCTCAGTGCGCTGGTGGTATTGAATGCCGATTTCTGGCCAGGTTTGGCTCAGGATAGTGGTATTGATCCGCTCGATCCTGCTGCCCTCTCTGAGCCCAAACTTGCCAGTGCAGTGCTGGCGCGGATCAAGGCGGCGATTCACGACTTCCCCGGTTATGCCAAGATTCGGAAGGTTGTCCTGTTACTAGAGCCGTGGACGGTAGATAATGGCATGCTTACCCCTACGTTTAAGACCAAACGCTCCAAGATACTGGAGCACTGCGCCGAACAGATCGACGATATATACCGTTAATCTATGCTCTCTTTAACCGCCCTTTCATTGGCGGGGGAGGGTGAGACCAGTTTGTATGGGTGAGCGCATCCCATGCTATCCTCTATTACATAACCAAAGGATATATAGAACTGTGCCAAACAAAATACTCCACTGTTTTTTACTCGCTATATTGACCCTTACTGTTGCGGCAGCAGTGGGGGCAGAGGATGTAGCGAGCAGGCTGTTTAGTGGGCATCAGCAGCTCGTTTATCAGATTCGTATGATCGACAAACGCTCGGGCGATAAATCCAGTATCGGCTCAGGTTTTCTGGTCAGTACCGATGGTCACATTGCAACCAACTTCCATGTCGTCTCCTCATATGTGCATAAGCCGGATGAGTTTCGGTTGGAGTATGTCGCCCATGATGGCACCGTTGGCGCGCTCACGCTGGAGGGCTTTGACGTTATACATGATCTCGCCATTGTTAAAAGTGCTAAGGAGTCCACGGGGCACTTCAGGCTGCAAACGGAAGAGCTGCATAAGGGCGACCGCATCTACTCTATGGGTAACCCGCAGGATCTTGGGATGACTATTATAGAGGGCAATTACAACGGTCTAGTCAAGACCTCACGCTATCGTAAGATTCTCTTTTCCGGCTCACTGAATGCTGGCATGAGTGGTGGCCCGGCAGTGGACAGCAGTGGTCTGGTAATCGGGGTTAATGTCTCTAAAGGGGGAGAGCAGTTGAGCTTTCTGGTGCCGGTAACTCATCTTGTAACACTATTGGATGATGTGCGCAGTGGGCACCGGCAGGATGATTATAAGGCGGTAATCCAGGCTGCTCTATTGGCCGATCAGGAGTCCTTCTATAGCTCCCTGTTACAGCGCAAATGGGAGCTGGAGGAGTTTGAAAATATCATGTTGCCATCACAACTGGATCTGTCACTGAAGTGTTGGGGACATACCGTAGATGATGAAGATATACTGTATGAGGGGGTGCATCAGCACTGCAGGTCACAGGATGAGATATACCTTAGCGAAGACTTGGTGACGGGCTCTTTTAATTATGATTATGAGTGGATGGAGGCGGGTTCACTCAACCGTTTCCAGTTTTATAATTTGATGGAGAGCCGCTATAACCATAAGAGTCTGGATAACTCCTATAGTAAAGAGGACTCTACTAACTTCAGTTGTCACACTGACTTTGTAACGATTGATGGGAGTGCGTGGAGGCTCTCCGCATGTACCCGTGCCTACCTGGATTATGCCGACCTATATGATGTGGTGTTATTGTTAGCGGCAGTACAAGAGAGTGATCGTGGGGTGGTTATTCGTATCGGTGCTGCCGGTATAAGCCAGGAGAGAGCACTTGGTGTGCTGCAGAAATTTATGGAGTCGATCTCATGGAGCAACTGATAGTTCAGGTGGGCGACAAGGTTGGACACATGGTGGAGTTTGCCAGAAGTGATGGCGGTCAGTTAAAGGTTGGTAGAGGTTTTAGCAATGATCTGGTGCTATCAGACCCATATGTAGACTCAGAGCAGGTCATCTTCTTGCGGGTGGAAGATGGCTGGATGGTTAAGGCTATTGACACTACCAACCCGGCCTTGCTCAATGGGGTAGCGATAGACTCCACAGGGAGTAGAGTTAATCATGGAGATAGGGTGAAAGTTGGCAGGACGCAACTGAGAGTATACGCCAGTGACTATGTAGTAGAGCCGACTCGACAACTTGTCACCTCATCTCTGTTTGGATTTGGCAACTCGCCCCGTATATTTGCCAGCTTGATGTTGTTGTTTGCATTGGTGGTAGTGCTGTTCATCGCTTACCAAGGTCTATCGACAGAGGTGGAGTGGAATACACTGTTTTTACAGGCACTATACTCTGGAGTAGGTATTCTGTTCTGGGCAGGTAGCTGGGCATTGATTGGGAGATTGTTAAGGCACCAACCAAATTTTAGTGCTCAACTGGGGTTTACTGCCCTGTTAAGTGGCATAATTACGCTCGTTACGCCTTTAGGTGAATATGTTGAGTATGCGGTTAATAGCCTATTGGTAGGGGAGCTGGTTACATGGTTGATTCTGCTGTTAACCATTACGGTACTATTTAGTGCCAACCTTATGTTTGCTACCAATCTTAAGCACTACATTCGTGTTGCCACCACTTTAGCGGCAGCAATGCTGCTGATATCTTATGCTACCGCAAAATTTGCTGAAGATGAGTTTAGCGAAGATCCCGCATACTCAGCTGTACTGAAGCCACCATTTGCACATCTATCTGGCAGGCGTGAGGCGGGACTCTTTCTGGATGCATTCAAACAGGAGTTTGCCGAGGTGGACAGGTTGGCAAAAGAGCAGTGATCCAACATCACACACGAAAACCGTGTAACCCCTCCCCCACAAGTGGGGGACGCCTACAGGGATGTAGGTGGATGGCGTTAGCTGGGAGTGAAAGCCTAGGCGGGGAGGGGGAGTCAAAACGGTGACCTGCTCCCCGTTGCCCTACTACCTATATCCCTATAAGCCTCCCCAGCAAGTAGAAGAGAAGTTCGGTAGAGACTCCTTAGTATCTTTGTGGTCGCCAGCTATTTTGTGCTATCTTTCCCCCAAGCAGTTAGCGGGTATCGTATATCGGTATTACCCCAGCTTCCCAAGCTGGTGAGGCGGGTTCGACTCCCGCTACCCGCTCCACTCATGCCGTCATGTCTGTACCGGATCTAGCCGTACTGCTGTAGAGATAGGCTATTGCTGTCCGCTCGGGTTGCTTGGCTCTTGTAAACCGCCCCTATAACCTTGCGTTTTACGGCCAAATAACCTAAAAATAGGACAGTTTCTGTTGTAGAACTGTTATAAGGGAGCCTTTTAGGATGAAAGCGAAGGAGTTGAATAATCCAGCCGAGATA
>CBFDBF010000234.1:0-3300 GCA_965602975.1 uncultured Gammaproteobacteria bacterium
GGTGAGATGAGCAAAGAGCAGGTCACGTTCGACCTGGCAATAATCTATAAAAAAGCCGGGGTAACATTCCATCAAGCCAAAGCGGTATCTATTCACCCTGAGGGGTCTTCTAACTCCGACTCGCCATACGTCATGATTGAAGACACTGATGCAGGTATGGAGGGGCAAGGAGAGCAACTCACATATGACTACCTAGTCAATGCAACCGGCCCCAAGCTTAACTTCGGTGCCACTGAAGGGTTGGGTCCAGATCACGGCTTTACCGTCTCAGTCTGTACGCCAGACCATGCAACCGAGGCGAATGAGAAGCTGCAAGAGCAGATCAGAGCGATGCAGCAGGGAGCAGAACGCACCTTTGTCATCGGCACAGGCCACGGTATGTGCACCTGTCAGGGCGCAGCTTTTGAGTACATCTTCAATGTAAACTACACCCTGAAAAATGCCGGGGTACGTGACAAGGCCAGAATCATCTGGATAAGCAATGAGTATGAACTGGGTGATTTCGGCATGGGTGGCGTACACATCAAGCGTGGCGGCTATGTAACCAATGGCAAGGTGTTTGCCGAATCACTGATGGTAGAGCACGATATCGAGTGGATTAAACGGGCGCATGTCTTCAAGGTTGAGAAGGATCGCATCCATTACGAGACCCTGGATGGAGAGAAGCATGAGATCAACTACGATTTCAGCATGCTCATTCCACCTTTTGCGGGAGTTGGGCTTACAGCCTTTGACCAGGCCGGTGAAGAGATAACCGATCAGGTTTTCGCGCCAAACAAATTTATGAAGGTAGATGCAGACTATACTGCTCGCCCCTATAGTGAGTGGAGTGCAAAAGATTGGCCACAAAACTACCAGACCCCAAGATATAGCAATGTATTTGCTGTCGGTATCGCCTTTGCGCCCCCACATCCAATAAGCAAACCGATGCAGAGCCCTGCTGGAACACCAATCAGCCCAACGCCACCACGCACCGGTATGCCATCTGCTGGTACCGGAAAAGCTGTGGCCATGAGTATTACCGATATGCTAAATGGCGCCACGGAACCTACTCATACCGCATCGATGGCGGAGATGGGAGCAGCTTGTGTCGCCTCAACCGGGTCACATATCTTAAAGGGTACCGCAGCAACCATGACGGTCTATCCAGTTGTGCCTAATTATGAGACCTACCCGGAGTATGGTCGTGATATGAGCCTCACTTTTGGTGAGGTCGGTCTGGCTGGCCACTGGATGAAATACATTCTACATCATGCATTCATCTATCAAGCCCAAATGAAACCTGGCTGGTCACTAATGCCTGATTAGCACAATATTTAGGTTACAACTTATTCCGAGGTAAACATGACCACAGAAAACAGAGAAGCCATAGCACTGAACAAAGAGCCATATATGCAGGCATATTATCCACCTAAACCAACCTGGTTTACCCGTCATATGCGTACCAATCTTATTTGGCAGCATATGCGGTTTTGGATCATCAACTTTAAGATATTTAAACTGTTACTTAAGTCCGGGCATTAAGAGACTGCTATCCAGCGCCCCCCTTCTCCTCAGAGAGAGAGGGGAGGGTATAAGGGGCGCGAAGCGGTACAGCGTCACACACGAACGTCTTGTTAGATGCTTTATTCATAACTAAATTGAACACCATTAAACAGAGTCTCTTCCTTATAATTTTTACTATATGCGCCACCAATTATCACCGTAGTATCTGATTCCCATTTTAGCGTGTAGCCCTTAGGGTAACCATCCACTATGTAAATAGTGCCAGCCTCATTATTTAAAACCTTATCTGCCTTAATAAGTGATATTTGAGAAGAAAAACCTGTAGTAGCTCCGCAATTACGCTCAAATAACACAACCTTCCATTTCCCGTTTGGGGATGTACTAGCATTGACTATTGTATTTGCACACATATCAGAAAAGAGGAAATAACCAACTCCAAATAATAGAAGCAACACTACCCCGAATTACATGCCTATAATTTTTAGCGCTATTGGCATTATTTATATGCGCCTAACAGGAGCATCACACCCCACCACTATGTACAATCGAATAATATAGAGTCTCCAGCTCGTTTTTGTGCTTGGTCTCCTCATCCGCAAGAAAGCTGAATAGATCTTTGATTGGACCATCAGCGGTAGACTCCGCCAGCGCACGATACTGCTCCATAGCGACATGCTCGCGCCCCATGGCGTATTGCAGTACGGACTGATCATCCGGTTTATTGCCCAACTCGGGGATATGTATAGCATCAGAGAAGCGGCGATCACTGGCCGGAATTACCACCATATCGCTGAGATGCTCTGCAATATCGCTGCGGACACGCAGCTCAGAGAAGAGCTCAAAATGGTGCTGCTCCTCCTGTGCCAACTCCTCTACCAGATAGCGTAGCCGCTTGCTCACATTCGGGATCAGGCCAGCATATAGATCCCGTGCCGCCAGCTCAAAGGCGATTGCAGCATCCAGAATCTCTGCCAAGCTTCTCTTGCCCTTTAACTGCTCATAGATATCAGGTTTATCTCCACTCATACCATGCCCTCCATGTGATCACATAATAACAGGTGCGCCATACAGAGCCGCTCCAATCAGGAAAAACAGCGTTAAAGCCACTGATGCCTTATGCTTTAACCGATAAAATAGCACCTGCTGCACTGCCCTAAAAAACCATAGGCACGAGATCAATACCAACAGTGATTTTCCCAATTGTGTATTCAATAACTCATGCGTATGGGCAAATGATATATAGGCAAAAATGATAAATATAAAGGTAATGCTTATATTCAATACCTGCATCGTTGCCCTGTCAATATGGGTCAGCGATGCCAATCTCTCCGGCCACTTAAATATATGCCAAAACAGTAGATGAAAAACGACCAAGACAACCGTATAGATACCACCAGCTATAATCAGCAGCTCGTTCACTCTTCTCTGTTCATATAACTATCAATACTGACCGCCGCCCGATGCCCATCTGCCACCGCAGTGACTACATCTGGCCCCTTAACACAGTCACCTATAGCCCACAGCCACGGCTCGGTAGTGCGCCCAGCGGCATCCACTGCAAGCCGCCCCCGGTTCCACTCTAGCCGTTCGCTCAACTTCTCTCCCAGCAGACTCACATCTGACATCTGACCAATCGCTTCAATCACCATATCACCATAATGGACCTGCTCATCTGACTCATCATAACTAGGGGCAAACTGCCCCTGTTCATCAAAGATAGAGATGACTCTCCAGCTCTTCAGACCGATTAGGTTACCATCATCATCGGTAACCATCTCCTGCGGTCCACGAGCA
>CBFDBF010000235.1:0-3298 GCA_965602975.1 uncultured Gammaproteobacteria bacterium
CCGTGGATCTGAAAATCACGCATCCGCTGAATTATATCACTGGGTGTATCGTGATTACGTAGCACCACAATAACCCCGCTCCCCTCACGCGCGACTTGTGCCATGGCATTAGTCAGTGGCCAGCTGCAGCCAGCATGTTTAGTAGAGAATAGATCACATATTGTATGCTGCATATGAACCCGCACCAAGATCGGCTCATCGGGCACAACTCTCCCCATAACCAGTGCCAGATGGAGTTCATCATCAATACAGTCCTGATATGCTACCAGACGAAACTCCCCATACTCTGTCGGCAGAGTACACTCACTAATCCGCTCAATGGATTTCTCATTGCTAACCCGATACTGGATCAAATCTGCAACAGTGCCCATCTTCAGACCATGCTCTTCGGCAAATGTCTCGAGGTCAGCATGCCGTGCCATCGATCCATCCTCATTCAGGATCTCAACAATCACCGCTGAAGGTGTCTTGCCAGCCATCCTTGCCAGATCACACCCCGCCTCGGTATGACCAGCTCGCACTAACACCCCTCCAGGTTGAGCCATCAGAGGAAACACATGGCCAGGCTGCACCAGATCTTGAGGCTGGGCATCCTTCCTGACGGTAGCCATGATAGTGGTTGCCCGATCGGCCGCTGAAATCCCGGTGGTAACACCCTGGGCTGCCTCAATAGAGACAGTAAAATTGGTGCCGTGTGCAGCATCGTTTTGATCCACCATAAGCGGTAAACGCAGCTGCTTACACCGCTCCTTGGTAAGGGTCAAGCAGATCAGACCACGCCCATAGCGAGCCATGAAATTGATCGCCTCAGTGGTGACCGACTCCGCCGCCATAACCAGATCACCCTCATTCTCGCGCTCCTCATCATCCATGATGATGACCATTTTACCCTGACGCAGGTCTTCAACAATCTCTTCAGTACTATTCAGTGGCATAGAAACCCGCGCCGCAGCGCGGTCGCATCTAGTGTAAGAAAGATGCTAATTCTAACAGAGGCAGGGGGTACAGAAAAATTTATATCATCACCCCCAGAGCAGATCACCGATCAAAACCGCAGGAAAGCCACGCTGTTCCAGAAAACGCGCCATCTTGGCCTGTTCCCTATAGCCGTCAGGAGGCGTCTCGCCAAACTTACGCTGTACCACAGCGTGCAGTAGGTCAGACCACTCATGGTCACTCTCATCCAGAGCAGCGCTAATCAGGGCGTCATCTATCCCCCGCTCCTGTAGCTCGGCTCGAATCCGTAACGGGCCAAAACCCTTGCGTTTACGCACTCTCAGGTACTCGTGCAGAAAACGCTCGTCATTCAGATACCCCTGCCTCTCCAGCTGATCCAGCACCATCTCTACCAGCTGCTGCTCATGTTCTCTGAGCAGCAGCTTACGGCGCAGCTCCAGACGAGAGTGCTCGCGTATAGCCAGCAGCCGCAGCGCCGCCTGCTCTACCTCCTGGCTATCCGTCTGGCTCAGGCTTCAGCCTCCGGCTCTACTGCGTCTGCCTCTACAGGCTTCGCTGGCTCATTAGATGGGAAGATAATATCCCTTATCTTGGCCTCAATCTCCTGAGCTATCTCTGGACTCTCCTTCAAAAAATTACGCACTTTATCTTTACCCTGGCCGATACGCTCACCATTGTAGCTGTACCAAGCACCCGCCTTATCTACGATGTCGTGCTTCACTCCAAGATCGATGATCTCCCCTTCACGCGAAATCCCTTCACCATAGAGGATCTCAAACTCCGCCTTCTTGAATGGTGGTGCCACCTTGTTTTTAACTACTTTAACTCTGGTTTCGTTACCGATCACCTCATCTCCCTTCTTAATGGCACCGATACGCCGTATATCGAGCCTAACAGAGGAGTAGAACTTAAGCGCATTACCACCGGTGGTGGTCTCTGGACTACCAAACATCACCCCGATCTTCATCCTGATCTGGTTGATAAAGATAACCATGCAGTTGGAGCGTTTTATATTAGCGGTCAGTTTTCGCAGCGCCTGTGACATCAACCGTGCCTGCAGGCCAACATGGGTATCACCCATATCACCCTCTATCTCCGCCTTGGGGGTGAGAGCTGCAACTGAGTCAATCACTACCACATCTACCGCCCCGGAGCGCACCAGCATATCGGTGATCTCCAGCGCCTGCTCACCAGTATCCGGTTGCGAGACCAGCAGATCCTCCATATCCACACCTAACTTCTCGGCATAGGCTGGATCCAGTGCGTGCTCTGCATCTACAAAGGCTGCGGTACCACCAAGCTTTTGCACTTCGGCCACCACATGCAGAGTCAGCGTGGTCTTGCCCGATGACTCTGGACCGTAGATCTCTATCACCCGTCCACGTGGCACCCCGCCCACGCCCAGGGCAATATCCAGCCCAAGGGAGCCGGTAGAGACCACCCCTATATTGCGTACGGCACCCATATCGCCCATACGCATGACAGAACCCTTACCAAACTGCTTCTCGATCTGACCCAGTGCTGCGCTCAGTGCCTTTTTACGATTATCATCCATCTCTGCCTCCGGTTATTGGTTGATTTTTGACTCCATGTCATACCCTGCGTTCTCTTGATGTTCTCTATTATGGCACAACCACAAGCTCAAGTCATGACTCTTTACTAAATTTATTTTTCTCTATCCGCAAGTAGCTCTAACAGCCCATGCAGAGCTACATCTACCGCCCTCTGCCGTATGGTGTCACGCCCCCCATCCAGCATCTCACGCCGGACTTTAACCGCCTCACCCCTCTCTCCCCAGCCAAACCATACAGTTCCCACCGGCTTCTCAGCAGTTCCACCACCTGGACCGGCAATCCCGCTCACTGCAACAGCTATATCGGCTCGACTCCGCTCCAGCGCACCCTGCACCATCGCCTCTACTGTCTCTGCACTGACAGCACCGTGGGCATAGATGGTCTCTGCCCGCACTCCAAGCATCTCCTGCTTGGCCGCATTACTATAGGTAACAAAGCCCCGCTCAAAATAGCCACTACTACCAGGGATATCGGTCATCACCTTGGAGATCCAACCGCCAGTGCAGGACTCTGCTGCGGCCATACTCAACCCCAGAGCAGCAAGCCGCTCTCCCAGTTTCTCTGCCAATGTGCTCAATTGTCTCTCCATAGAGTGGTACAATTCAGGTTTAATAATAACCCATATGACCAGTTGTAATCATGACCACTAGCTCAAATCACACCCCGATGATGCAGCAGTTCTTGCGAATAAAAGCGGAATATCCAGATCTGCTGCTGTTCTACCGTATGGGGGATTTTTATGAGCTGTTCTATGATGATGCCAAGCG
>CBFDBF010000236.1:0-3273 GCA_965602975.1 uncultured Gammaproteobacteria bacterium
GCTGCTGGCCAATAAAGAGGCGTTGGTAGTAGCTGGTGTTATCTTTATGCAGGAGGCAGCACAGTATGGGGCGGAGATCTTGCCTATAGATAGCGAACATAATGCACTCTTTCAGTGCATGCCGGCAGACTTCAGCCGTGGTATGGATAAGATAGGGGTGCGGCGTATCCTGTTGACCGCATCTGGGGGGCCATTTAGAGAGCTGCCCATAGAGCGGTTGGCGCAAGTGACCCCGGCAGAGGCGTGTGCCCACCCTAATTGGGATATGGGCCGCAAGATATCGGTCGACTCTGCCACCATGATGAACAAAGGGTTGGAGGTGATAGAGGCCTGCTGGCTATTTGCAGCAGAGCCAGAGAGTGTAGAGGTGCTATTGCACCCACAGAGTGTTATTCACTCTCTGGTGGAGTATGTCGATGGTTCGGTGTTGGCACAGTTAGGTAATCCAGATATGCGTACACCCATCGCCCACGCCTTGGCGAGGCCACAACGGATCGATACAGGGGTTGCGGCATTAGATCTATTGGCAGTAGCAAGGCTTGACTTTGAGCCACCCGATAGACAGCGTTTCCCCTGTCTAGAGCTGGCTTACCAAGCTATACAAGAGGGGGGCGACCGTCCGGTTGTATTGAATGCAGCCAATGAGATTGCGGTGGAATCTTTTCTTGCTGGCAGGGTCGGATTTACCACAATACCAGAGATTATTGAGCAGACCTTGACCCAGATTCCTGCTGGGGCCGCAGCTGAGTTGGGGGACATTTTAGAGATTGACCACCAGGCGCGCTCAGTTGCTGAGCGGCTGGTCTGTTCGTAAGTTGGACTTCAGTCCGACAGCGATACAGAGGTTGGCCACTGTTGTTGGATTAAACTCCGACTCACAGTCTGCTGTTTTTAAGTTTTAATATCAATTAACTGGACAGAATTACATTTATGAGCTCATTTTTATCTACAATTTTCTTCTTTATTGTGGCACTCGGGGTGCTGGTTACCGTACATGAGTTTGGCCATTTTTGGGTTGCCCGTCGTTTGGGGGTAAAGGTGTTGCGCTTCTCCATCGGTTTTGGCACGCCACTCTGGAGGCGTGTCGGTCGGGTTGACGATACCGAATATGTGGTAGCAGCCGTTCCCCTCGGTGGTTATGTCAAAATGCTGGATGAGCGTGAGGGTGAGGTACAGGAGGGGGAGCTGCATCGCGCCTTTAATCGTCAATCTCTGCCGGTCAGGACGGCCATAGTGGTGGCAGGGCCGCTGTTTAACTTTCTCTTTGCGATATTTGCCTACTGGTTGGTGTTTGTCAGTGGTGATGTGGGCACCCGTCCGGTCGTTGGTGAGATCACTGTAGCCTCGGTGGCACAGATCGCAGGTTTTCAAGTAGATGATGAGATTCTAACAGTAGGTGGGCGCAAAACACCTACTTGGGAGATGGCCTTGTACACCCTGCTGTCAGGCTCCTCTGGAAGTGAAGATATTGCAGTACAGGTAAAGGATGCGGCTGGTCGGGAGCAGGTTCGTACTCTACCGATAGAGAAGTTGAGTGGTGTGGCTGATGATGGGGATGTGCTGGGGAGTCTGGGGCTCACCCCTGGTCGCCCGGTAGTGCCTGCGGTGATCAAGCAGGTGGTGGCGGGTGAGGCGGCATCTAATGCTGGTATGCTCTCTGGGGACAAGATCCTCTCGGTAGATGGTGAGGAGGTTGTTGCTTGGAATGGGTTTGTCCGTTATATCCGTGAACGCCCGGCCGAAGAGGTGCGGCTGGAGATTTCTCGTGGAGTAGAGCAGTTAGAGTTATCGATGCTGGTGGGGAGCAGGATGGAGGGAGATAAGTCCGTTGGGAGGATCGGTGCCGAGGTGGATATTCCAGAGGGGCTGTTTGATGACTATAGGGTGGAGGTCAAATTGGGGGCGGTGGATGCCCTGGGTGCTGCGGTAGGGAAGAGCTGGGATATGTCCCGTTTTATGTTGAGTATGTTGGGGCGGATGGTTACGGGTGAGGCATCGGTTAAGAATCTTGGTGGCCCCATCTCTATTGCTCAATCTGCTGGTAAATCAGCTAGTTATGGAATGCTCTATTTCCTTAAGTTTCTGGCAGTGGTTAGTATCAGTCTGGGTATCTTGAACCTTCTACCGGTGCCGGTGCTGGATGGGGGGCATCTATTGTTCTTCCTTGTTGAGTGGATTAAGGGTAGCCCTCCATCTGAAGAGATGCTGATGCAGGGACAGCGCATAGGGCTGGCCCTTCTACTGCTATTGATGGGAGTGGCCTTTTATGTCGATATTTCAAGGTTGCTGGGATAGCAGCGTATGGTCTATACTGCCTCTCCTAATATGCCTGAACTAGATGCTGCATAGAGTGGTTGTTTAGGGGTAAAAGTCCTTATAAAACGGAATGTTGCGTTAGATGACACTAAAAAATAGACTGTTTGGGGTAGTAGTTCTTGCGCTCGCGTGTTGGTTGCCATTGGTGGCGCTGGCCGAGGTGTTTGTGATTGAGGATATTAGGGTTGAGGGGTTGCAGCGGATCTCGGCTGGTACGGTTTTTAACTATCTACCGGTAGAGATTGGAGAGCAGGTCGATTCTGATCAGAGTGCTACTATAATTCGTGCCCTGTATAAGACCGGTTTTTTCAAGGATGTGCGATTAGAACGTGAGGGCAATATTCTGATCATATTTGTGGTAGAACGCCCAGCTGTTGCACAGATCAACATCAGTGGTAACGAGTCTATGGAGACGGAGCAGTTGCTGTTGGGGTTGAAAGATATTGGGATGGCCGAGGGACGGGTATTTAACCGCTCGGTACTGGATAAGATTGAGCAGGAGCTACAACGGATGTATTTCAGCAATGGCCAATATGCGGTCAGTCTGCAATCTACGGTTACCCCACTAGAGCGCAATCGAGTGGCTGTAGATATTGTAATCTCCGAGGGTGAAGCTGCACGGATTAAGCGTATTAACATCATCGGCAATGACTCCTTTGATGAGGATGATCTGTTGGAGGACTTCCTGCTAGGTACTAGTAATTGGACCTCAATGTTCAGCTCCAACGATCAATACTCCAGGCAAAAATTGTCGGGAGATCTGGAGACGCTGCGCTCTTTCTATCTGGATCGCGGTTACATCAACTTTAAGATTGACTCTACTCAGGTCTCTATTACTCCAGATAAGAGTGACATCTATATAACTATAAATATCACTGAGGGCGATATGTTTACCATCAGTGATATAAAGCTGGCGGGTGATCTAGTGGTGCCGAAAGAGGAGATCTTTCCGCTTAT
>CBFDBF010000237.1:0-3255 GCA_965602975.1 uncultured Gammaproteobacteria bacterium
TGGGCTGCTTTTACCCGGTACTCCCGGATCAGGCGGGAGAACCCTTTGCCTAGATGGGTGTTGATCAGCTCTGATAGTTGATGGGTAGATAGCCCTAGTCGGTTTGCCAGCAGTGGTAGATCCAGCTCGCTCTCTTGGTAGAGTCGCTCCTGCTCCAGCAGTTGGTGTAGCTGCTCCAGGGTGGCAGTGCAGTCTATCCCGCCCAGTGCTGATTTGGCATAGGACTCTCTGGCCGCCTCGGTGACATCGGTGGATATGGTAGGTGATAGATGGAGGATGATAGTGAGCAGTAGAAAGGCGAGGCCTATCGCCACTGCATAGAGGGAGAAGAATAGCCTCTCTGGTATTAGCGGTAGCCCTAGCCCGAGGAGTGCAACTAGCAAGGCTATAATAAACACCGCCCCCAGCATCCCCAGCTCCAGGCGAAAGCGGGTACGCTGCATCCGTAGGGTATAAACGCTACGTGCCAGCCATAGCAGGTACCCCGCCCCGGTCACGAACGCCAGGGACAAGGCTAGCGAGTGGGGTAGAAACGGCACCAGCAGTAGGGGTAGAAAATGTAGTAGCTGTAGTGGTCGGTAGCTACTGTAGGCGTGCAAGATAGGCCTGCTGAACAGATAGAATAGGGGTGCCACCATAAACAGCAGGGCTGGATAATAGCTTGTGTGGATAGCCCCGGAACCATCTTGCAGATAGATAAAATGGATTAGCTGCAGGACCGCCAATACCAGCAGCAGGGTGGCTCCGGCAAGCCGAGTAAGAGACTGCCCCGGGTAGTTTGCGCGGCGAAAATGGGTAACTACGATAACAGTGGCACTAAATATGGAGAAGCCGATAAGCAGTACCGCGAGTGGTTGCATATGGCCCTCTCTCCCCTACCGCAGCGCCTCTTCGTACTCATGCATGAAGTGGTAGAGCGAACTCTCCAGCACCTTGACGGCACCGTTGATCAGATGGCAGCGGCCAGATCCGGGCAGGATCTTAGTGAGGCCAATCAGGGAGTCCAGGTCGGCCTGTGAGCCACGGCCGGTATCTATCTTGGTGAGTAGCAGGGAGATGTAGTAGGTGCCGGTCTTGCATGGTGGACACTGACCACAGGATGATGCGGCAAAGAAGTTCACATACTCCGCTACCCGTTTGACGATGCCGGTACCCTCAGAGACGATGATCATAGCACCGGTGCCCAGGGCAGAGCGGCGTTCGGCTACCGAGTCAAAGTCCAGGGATACATCCAGATCCTTAGGGGTGAGGATGGTGTTAGAGGGGCCGCCGGTGAAGACCGCTTTTAGCTCTTTTCCCAGTAGCATACCGCCACCGTAGGTGTTGATCAGCTCGTTGAGCGGGGTTCCCATTGGTAGCTCATAGGCTCCCGGTTTTAGCACGTCGCCACTCAGGCAGTAGATCTTGGTGCCGCTGCAGTCGCCCAGCCCCATGTTGCGGTACCACTTGGCCCCGTTTTTGATGATATGGGAGACGTTAGATAGAGTCTCCATGTTGTTTATCAGGGTGGGTTTGCCATAGACGCCAGACTCTGCCGGAAATGGTGGCTTGCCGCGGGGGAAGGGGAATTTACCCTCCACCGACTCGATCGCCGCAGTCTCTTCACCACCGATATAGTGGCCGGAGCTTGGCATCACCTCATACTCCATCTCCCGCCCGGTCTCTTTGGTAACCAGTGCATGGAGCTCAGACTGCTGCCACTGTGCTACGGCGGCACGCATCGCCGCTATGGAGGCTCGCTGGTCTGGGTTTATGTAGAAGATGACACGGTTTGCCTTGACCGCCAGGGCGGTGATGGTGGCCCCCTCGATCACCTGATGTGGGGTCTCTTCCAGCAGGATGCAGTCCTTGAAGGTGCCGGGCTCATCCTCATTACCGTTACAGATCAGATACTTCTCATCCGACTCATAAGAGGCGACAAACTCCCACTTTTTGAAGGTGGGGAAGCCACTGCCACCGAGGCCACGCAGTCCGGCCTGCTCAATTGTAGGGATGATGGAGTCGATATCTTCGAGTGCTATCTTTAGTCCTTCACCGCCACCCTGTTGCAGCCATCCATCCAGGTTGGCACCAATTCTGATCTCTGGTCGCAGTAGTACTTGGTTTAGTGGTTGCATAGAGATGTTACCCTGTTTTTCCACGATTTTTGTGCAGCCCGTCGTAGTGTGAGTCAACCTCAAACTTGGCACACTCCGGGAACAGCATCGGCCCCTTTAGCGTCATCGGCATATCGTTTATGGTTAGCTCTCGGCGTAGATCGCTTAGGTGTTCGATAGAGACCTTCTTGTGGCCTCGGCTCTGCTGTCTTGTGGCTGCGTGGCTGCCAGCCTTGCGCCCAAAGCAGATGATGTCGAGCAGGGAGTTGCCCATTATTCTGTTTTTGCCGTGGATGCCGCCGCTCACCTCGCCTACACAGTAGAGTCCGGGGACACTGGATAGACCATCTGTATCGATCTCCACCCCTCCATTCTGGTAGTGCAGGGTGGGGTAGACTAGAAGTGGTGTCTTGGTTGGGTCGATATCACACTTATTTCCAAGATTGACCAGCTTGGGGAACTTTTTAGCCAGCAGGCCTGGATTCTGTAGCTCCACTCTGGGGGTGTCTAGCCAGATACCGAAGGCCTCGTTACTGGCCTGAATTCCGCGCCCCTCACTGCACTCTCGCAGGATGGCAGAGGAGACATGATCTCTGGTTTTAAGCTCATCTACAAAGCGCTCACCTTTGGCGTTGAGCAGATAGGCGCCAGCCGAGCGAATCCCTTCGGTGATTAGTGATCCTGCCATGTGGTGCGGATGAGCCAAGCCAGTTGGGTGGTACTGAAATGAGTCCAGATTCCGCAGGTTGGCTCCAAGACGGTATGCTAGAACCAGGCCATCACCGGTGGCGCCAAAGTGGTTGGAGGTGGGGAATGAGTTGAGATGCATCCGCCCCAGTCCGCCAGTGGCGATAATAACTGCCTGCGCCTTGACCAGCAGATAGGAGCACTCTTTGAGCGAGGATATGACAGCGCCAGCGCAGTGGCCAGATTGGTTGGCCAGTAGCTCTACTGCCGGGCTATAGTCGAGCACTTCGATCTTGCTGTTGGTGACCGCCTCACGCATAACCCGAATCATCTCCAGACCGGTATAGTCGCGATAGTAGGCAACCCGCTCGGCCGAGGTGCCACCGGCACGGCGCAGCATGATGTCACCATATTTATCTAGATCAAACTGCATTCCCTGCTGAATTAGCCAGCGGATAACCTCGGGGCCTGC
>CBFDBF010000238.1:0-3246 GCA_965602975.1 uncultured Gammaproteobacteria bacterium
ACTGGTATAGCTAATTCTTGGCGCATGGATAATAACCCAGTTGTTTTGTATGGAATAATATTAGCATCTTTTTATGTTGCTTGGCAAGCTTGATTAATTAAGCTTATCAATAACTAAGATGGTTCTATGGTGCTCAGGTGGCGCCCAACTGCGATCCACGATCCGACCAGGCCGAGCAGTCCGCCGCCTGCTATGAGCGTTAGTATAGTGGAGACAGGGACGTTAGAGAGGCCGAAGTCACTATGGTAGAGGATGGCAAGCTCCTCTGCCGGGCCGGAGAGGAGTAGCAGCGCGATGCTGACCATGATCCAGGCCAGCCAGCCACCTAGCAGGCCGTACCAGAGGCCGCTATAGAGGAGGGGGCGACGGATAAAGGCATCGGTGCCACCTATCAGTTTGGTGATCTCGATCTCTGCATGACGATTTTGGATCTCCAGCCGTATGGTATTGCCGACAATAAGCAGTACGGCCAACGCCAGCATGGAGGTGAGAACTACCACTCCGCGGCTCGCGATTTTGGCGATGGCCTGAAAGCGCTGAATCCACTCCATATCGAGCTGGGCAAAGTCTACGCCATCCTCTCGCTGGAGACGTTTTACCAGCACTCCTGCAGCCTCAGCTGTGGTGTGCTGCAGTGTCGGCTGTATGATCAGCACCACCGGTAGCGGGTTCTCATCAAGCGCCTTGAGGGCGTCGGCGAAGCCACTAAATTGGCGGAACTCCTCCAGCGCCTCGCTGCGGGTGATAAGAGTAACTGTAGCGATGTCTTGCATACTGCGCAGGCGGGTAGCTGTCTGCGCTGCCTTAGACTCATCTATCCCCTGCTGCATGAATAGCGATATGGTGGCGGCGCTGTCCCAGCGGTTGCTAATCTGCTGTACATTGTCCAGCAGTAGATGGAGTCCGGTTGGTAGCGCCATGGCGATTCCGATGACCGCTACCGTCATCAGTGCTGACAGCAGGTTGCGGCTTAGTCGACCTAAACTGGAGAGGGAGGCCTGCATGTGGCGCAGTATCCAGATGCGTGGTTGTAGGCGCCATCTGCCTCTCTTGGTGCGGCTCATGTTAGCACCCCTTTGGGTGCGGTATCACCGACTAATGCCCCGTTGCTCAGACTGAGGATGCGTCGATCCATTTTGGAGATTAGATCCAGGTCGTGGCTGGCGATAAGCAGGGTTACTCCCACCTGGTTGAACTGTTCAAATAGCTGCATGATCTCGCGGGATAACTCTGGATCAAGATTGCCGGTCGGCTCATCGGCCAATACCAGCGGCGGTCGGTTGACCACTGCGCGGGCGATCCCGACCCTCTGCTGCTCTCCACCCGAGAGTGAGATCGGGTAGCTCTTCTCTCTATTGAGCAGTCCAACTTTATCCAGCGCGGCTCGCACCCGACGGCCGGTCTCGGCGTAGCCAACTCCTGCCACCATCAGTGGCATGGCTACATTGTCGAATATGGTGCGATCTTGCAGCAGGCGGTAGTCCTGAAATATCATTCCTACATCGCGACGGTGGTAGCAGATCTGCCGCCCTTTGAGTCGCTGTAGATTGCGTCCTCCAACCCGTACCTGTCCCCTGCTGGCGCACTCTAATAGTCCCAGTAGTTTAAGCATGGTGCTTTTGCCAGCACCGGAGTGGCCGGTGAGGAAGACCATCTCCCCAGGCTCAATGTGCAGGTTGACACCGCTTAGCCCCTCATGCCCGCCGGGGTATCTTTTGGTGACGTTCTCGAGATGGATCATTGGTGGCAGGGTCGTCTGTTAATCAAATAGTGCATCTACAAACTCCTCGGCATCGAATGGGCGCAGGTCATCAATCGCTTCACCCACTCCGATAAAGCGGATTGGTAGTTGCATCCGTTCGGCGATGGCAAACAGGATACCCCCCTTGGCTGTACCATCCATCTTGGTGAGGGCTATGCCGGTTAGCTCTACGCTCTGATTGAATTGGAGCGCCTGATTGAGTGCATTCTGCCCACTGCTGGCATCCACCACCAGCATCACCTCATGGGGTGCATCTGGATCCAGCTTCTGCATCACTCGGGCAACCTTGGACAGCTCCTCCATAAGATTTGATTTGGTATGTAGCCGCCCAGCGGTATCGGCAATCAGCACATCTATATTGCGGGCGGTGGCTGCCTGCAGGGCATCAAAGATCACTGCGGCAGAGTCTGCCCCGGCATGCTGGGCGATAACCGGAACCTGGTTGCTATCTCCCCAGCTCTGGAGCTGCTCTACCGCTGCTGCACGGAAGGTGTCTCCAGCCGCCAGCATGACACTCTTTCCCTCTTGCTGTATTCGCTTGGTCATCTTGCCGATAGTGGTGGTCTTGCCGGCACCATTGACACCGACCATGAGAGTTACCTGTGGCCTGCCTGGCTGTGGCTCTCTGACTGGTCGATCACATGGCTGTAGGATCTGTAACAGCTTACCCTTGAGCACCTGAGTCAACGCCTCAGGATCAGCCAACTCTTTGCGTTTTACCTGCTCGGTGATCTCGTCGATGATGCGGCTGGTAGCATCAACTCCAACATCCGCTATTAGCAGCAGGGTCTCCAGCTCCTCTAACAGATCTGCGTCTATAGATTTTCGACCCAGCAGAAGATTGGCCAGACCTCCGGTTAGATTGCTACGGGTACGGCTAAGGCCGCTCCGTAGGCGTGAGAGTAGCGTCTCCTCCGGCTCAGTGGCAGCCGGCTCTATCTCTTTCTCTTGTTTATTGCCGAATCCGAACATCGCTTGTTAATGGAACCACATAATGTTTTGCTGGTCTCTCTGGGTGTGGGTGGATATTTATGTTTTCTACTATATATAGTAGATTCTAACATCTACACTACCATGACAATATCTCCTATGGGGCAAAAATGAGATCTATTTTAGCTGTACTACTGCTGTTTGCCACTACTACTCAAGCGGCAGAGATTCATGAGAAAACACTTCCTAACGGTATGAAGGTATTGGTTAAGGAGGATCAACGGGCGCCAATCGTGGTCTCGCAGGTATGGTATAGAGTCGGCTCAAGCTATGAGCCGATAGGCATTACCGGCATCTCCCACGTCTTGGAGCATATGATGTTTAAAGGAACCAAGGCGCATCCACCGGGGGAGTTCTCCCGCATTGTCGCAGCCAATGGGGGGCAAGATAACGCCTTTACCAGCCGTGACTACACCGCCTACCACCAGACATTGTCAAAAGATCGACTGGAGATTGCGTTAGAGCTAGAGGCAGACAGGATGCGCAACCTGACT
>CBFDBF010000239.1:0-3222 GCA_965602975.1 uncultured Gammaproteobacteria bacterium
GGGGAGTCAAAACAGTGGCTTACTCCTTATTTATCGCAAGCTTGGGACGCCTACAGGGTGAGTGGACAAAGGAATATAGCGACCCAAAACCGATGTTAGAGAAACTGTAAAATGAGAAAAAATCGTACTCTTATTCATATAATAGCCGGAGCCAGGCCAAATTTCATGAAAATTGCCCCCATCATTCGGGCATTCAAAGGAGATCAAGATAGATTTGATTACCAACTGATTCACACCGGCCAACACTACGACAAGGCGATGAGTGATGTGTTTTTTGATGAGCTGGGGATACCTGCACCAGATCATCATCTAGATGTTGGCAGTGGTTCACACGCCGTACAGACTGCCAATATCATGACTCGCTATGAGGCTGTCTGTCTAGAGCAAGATCCTGGTTTTGTGCTGGTAGTTGGGGATGTGAACTCAACATTAGCCTGCTCCATTGTAGCTAAAAAACTCGGTAAAAAGGTGATTCATGTGGAGGCTGGACTGCGCAGCGGTGATATGGAGATGCCGGAGGAGGTTAATCGTATAGTTACCGACTCTATAACAGACTACTTTTTTATTACAGAAAAGAGTGGCATGGAAAACCTGTTGGCAGAAGGTAAGCCGCAAGAGAGAGTTTTTTTGATTGGAAACGTAATGATAGATAATCTTTTCTATCAAGTTGAGAAGTTAAAGGGAAGCGATAGAAGTGGACTGGCATCTACAGAGATAAAGCAGAAACATCCAGAGTATGGTGTGGTTACCCTGCATCGTCCATCTAATGTTGATGACAAGAAGATATTGACAGGAATAATCCAAGCATTGACAGAGATAAGCCAAGAGCTGCCACTTGTATTTCCTATTCACCCTCGCACTAAGAAAAGCATGGATAGCTTTAATATTAAATTGCCAGACACAATAATTTTGACTGAACCTATGCCCTATATGGATTTTCTCAATCTGTTCAAAGATGCCAAGGTGGTCTTAACGGATAGCGGCGGTATACAGGAGGAGACAACAGCGTTGGGGATTCCGTGTATTACCATGCGAGAAAATACCGAGCGCCCCATAACTATTGATGAGGGCACGAATGTATTGGTTGGATCGTCTCCTGAACGGATTATAGAGGCATATAGAGAGATTATAGAGGGGACGCAAGAGGCAATAAGGCTGCCAGATATGTGGGATGGAAAAGCAGCTGAGAGATTGTTGGATTTATTACAAGGAGTGTAGTGTAACTACAGTATTCATGGGTTTAATCAAGTTTTAAGTTTACATACATAATACTTTAATTGGTAACCACAGGTGGCCTAAATGCAGTTACTTCCAGTTATTCTCTCCGGTGGCGCAGGCACCCGTCTGTGGCCACTCTCACGGGAGGCCTACCCTAAGCAGTTTCTGCCACTAACAGGCAGTGACACCATGATCCAGGCAACCATAAAACGGATATCTGGGATCGAGCAGGAGCATCCACATGATGCTATAGCGGTAACCGACCCACTGGTCATATGTAATGAGGCTCACCGTTTTCTGGTAGCAGAGCAGTTGCGTGCAATGGAAAAGCTCTCTTCTGGGATTATCCTGGAACCGGAGGGCCGGAACACTGCCCCAGCCATGACTCTAGCGGCTTTAATGGCAACCCAGAAACATGAGGCTGATCCCATTTTGCTGGTTATGCCGGCCGACCATCTGATCCAGAATGAGGTGGAGTTCCGTACAATGCTTGCTGCTGGTTGTCGCTTGGCCAGTGAGGGCAAGGTAGTTACTTTTGGTATTGTGCCGCACCGGCCAGAGACTGGTTACGGCTACATTCGTAAGGGAGAGGTATTAGATGTTGCCGCTGCGATACATTCATTTGGATTGGATGCCTTTGTAGAGAAGCCGGATGCCGCTACCGCAGAGCAGTATGTTAGCAGTGGTGATTACCTATGGAACTCAGGGCTTTTCATGATGCGGGCCTCGCGCTGGCTGGAGCTGATAGAGCGATTTCGTCCAGATATACTTACTGCCTGTCAACAGGCATTTGAGCAGGGCTCTAGTGATGGCGATTTCTATAGATTAGATACGGATGCCTTCCACGCCTGTCCATCTGACTCCATCGACTATGCAGTTATGGAGAAACTTACAGGCAAAGAGAGCAGTGGTGAAGCCATTGTTTTGCCGTTGGATGCCGACTGGTCAGATATTGGAGCCTGGTCAGCCCTGGGGGAGATAAAAGAGCAGGATGGTGATGGCAATGTATGCGAAGGTGACGTATTTGCCTACGGTAGCAGGGATAATCTACTGTTAGCTCAGGGTCGGATGGTGGCCGCTATCGGGGTGGATGGCCTGGTTGTTATCGAGACCCCAGATGCTATTCTGGTGGCTACAAAAGAGCGGGCACAGGATGTAAAAGAGGTGATCCGTTATCTCAAGGCAGAGCAGCGTGATGAGTGTCGCTATCACCATATGGTGCATCGCCCTTGGGGAACCTTTGAACCTATCGGTAACGGTGGTCGCTATCAGGTCAAGCGTATTGTCGTAAATCCTGGTGCCTCTCTCTCTCTGCAGATGCACCACCATCGTGCAGAACACTGGGTAGTAGTGAGTGGGACCGCTATAGTAACCAGAGGCGAGGAAGAGATACTGTTGGGAGAGAATGAGTCCACCTATATTCCTTTAGGAGTAAAACATCGTCTGAAAAACCCAGGTAACATACCGGTAGAGATCATTGAAGTACAGTCTGGAAGCTATCTGGGTGAAGATGATATTGTCCGCTTTGAAGATATATACAATAGAGATTAAGCAACAGTTTAAAGAGATTCTAATTTATTCGTCATCCCGGCGCAGGCCGGGATCCAGATAGATCTATGACATGGGCAGATAAGTCCAGGCATAACGTATAGATTCATCGATACACGAGCCTTTTAATTATTAAATGGACCAGAGAGATGACAGAGAATAAAGTAGCACTAATAACAGGAATTACTGGGCAAGATGGCGCCTACTTGGCAGAGTTTCTGCTGGATAAAGGTTATGAGGTGCATGGTATAAAGCGCCGCTCATCATCCTTTAATACAGAGCGTATTGACCACCTTTATCAAGATCCACATGAAACTGACCGTAAGTTCATTCTTCACTATGGTGATCTGGCAGACTCCATGAGTCTGGTGCGTATTATCCAGCAGATAGAGCCGGATGAGATCTATAATCTTGGTGCACAGAGCCATGTGGCTGTCTCCTTTGAGACCCCTGAGT
>CBFDBF010000240.1:0-3221 GCA_965602975.1 uncultured Gammaproteobacteria bacterium
CGGCATCGCGGCCGGTCAATAGTTTGCCGGATAGAAGTATCCGCTCTCCCGCCTTCCAGTTGGCGATCTCCTCCCTGCTGATATCATCAATGTTGACTCGGTGAGAGCCATCGGAGGCATCCAGGGTTATATCAGGCCAGCTATCCAGACTAGGCGGCACTAGATCTGCTGGGCCGCTGCCATCCAGGGTGAAACTAACATGGCGGGTGGCGGCACAGTTGGGGATCATTGCCACCGGTAGGGAGGCGGCATGGGTAGGGCAATCCTTGACCTTTACATCCAGCACTGTGGTAAGCCCGCCCAGCCCTTGGGCACCTATACCGAGGGCATTTACCTTGCTGTATAGCTCCAGCCGCAGCTCTTCAGCCCGGCTCTGTGGGCCACGCTCTTTTAGCTCATGGATGTCGATATGTTCCATCAGAGACTCCTTGGCCATCAGCATAGCCTTCTCTGCCGAGCCACCGATGCCGATGCCGAGCATCCCTGGTGGGCACCATCCAGCCCCCATGGTTGGCAGCGTCTCCAGCACCCAATCCACCACGCTGGCAGAGGGGTTTAGAATAGTGAATTTAGACTTGTTTTCAGAACCACCACCTTTGGCAGCAAGCCCCACCTCTACGCAGTCACCCGGAACCAGCTCCATGTGGACGATTGCCGGGGTGTTGTCTCTGGTGTTGATCCGCTCTCCGGCAGGATCAGCCACCATAGAGGCACGTAGTACATTATCGGGATGGCTATAGCCGCGGCGTACCCCCTCGTTGACCATCTCCTCAATCCCCATCTTCGTATCCCAGCGTAGATCCATGCCGATCTTGAGAAAGACTACCACCATACCGGTATCTTGACAGATTGGCCGCTGCCCCTCAGCACACATCCTGGAGTTGACCAGAATCTGCGCCATAGCATCCTTGGCGGCTGGGGATTGCTCCTGCTCCCATGCGGCAGAGAGGGCCTGGATATAATCTTCTGGGTGGTAGTAGGAGATATACTGCAAGGCATCGGCGATGCTCTGGATAAAATCCTCTTGTTGGATGGTGCTCATGGCTGCCTCTCTGTTCAGTTTTTCTATTAGCTGCCGATTATACAGAGTGACAGCGGTTTACGCCCTATAATGGGTATATCAGGTATTAGTAGTTATCTAGTTGTTACGCAGATGCTACTATATACAGAGGCAATGGGGTTAAAGATGTGGCGCAATAATGGGTGAAGCGGTAAAACAGGAGGACAAATGGGCCAGGCCAAGCGTAAGTGGGTTGGAGGCGGATATCGCCTATTTTGACGCCCGCCTTTCGCTGCTGGAGGAGGAGCCTATGACCGTATACCAGCGAGCCCAGATGCATGCCTACCAGACCCTGGAGTCGGCCCTTGTGCAGAGCCTGATACGGTTGCGTAACCGCTCTGGTTAGCTAAACAACAGACTCCTCCCCCACAAGTGGGGGAGGCAGGGAGGGGGAGTCAAAATAGTGACTTACCTACCCCGCCTCCTGATTTCCCCCGCAAGCGGGAGGGGAGTTAACCGGAGGTTTCCTGGTTGTTCCTGCTACTATCTATAACTCTTGAGGTCAAATTCACCACAAGCCAACGGGACAGCAGTTACATAATCTGCAGCTGTTTAGTGATTGCCTATGATCCAGCCAACAATGCTCTTTATATCCTCTGGAGCGGCGGGGCTGGGTGGCATGGCGGCATCACCCCATATCCCAGCGCCAGCTTGACTGCCAGCCGTTACCTTAGCAGCAAGCTGGTCGACGGCGGCGGCATCCCCTTTGTATTTGGCAGCAATGTCCTTGAATGACGGGCCTATCAGTTTGGTATCTGCGCCGTGGCAGCCGAGGCAGCCGGAGCGCATAGCCAGCATCTGATCGGCTATCAAGTGTGATGAGAAGAGCAACAGAACAATGGCGCATGAGAGGGCGGATATATGCTTCATGGTAAAACCTCCAGAGTGAGAGTTGTTATACCTACGGTATAGCGACCACTCTGCTGTTTTCTTTAGGGTCTCTATGCTCGGTGCTCTTAGATAGATCCTGTGGGTCGGACTTCAGTCTGACAACTACCCCTCTGGCTTCTGGGTGTCGAGTCAAGCCCTGCATGGCGGTGTCATTGGTTGTAAATTTATGTAAATAGTACAAACATAACCAAACATTTTTCAACTTTGCGGTAATTTAGCTCTCTTTGCGGCCCTGTGTCTCTGCGATCTCTACGTTTCAATCTAAAAGATTAATGCAGTAACCCACTGAATTGTATCAATTATGCATAAAATAGTGGATAAAGTAGGCAGGCTCTTGTGGTAAAATAACAACAAAATGGCAGACGGTGTGTTTTTTCTTGAAAAAGCTTGCAAACATGCCGGTAAGGGGCTATTATTTCCCACGCTGAATCAATCTTTTAACTACAAGCAGGAGTTCTACATGAATAAGAAGCTTCTTACAGTTGCAGTGGCCGCTGCACTAGCCGCCCCAGCCGCTATGGCTGGTGACGTGGTAATCTATGGTCAGGCTCACATCGCTACTACCAATTACGATGGTGAAGTCGATACCGCCAATGCTTGGGATATCTCCAGCCACGCCTCACGCCTAGGTTTCAAGGGCACAGAAGGGCTGGGTAACGGCCTGACCGCCGTCTGGCAGATGGAGCTTGGAATCGATATGTCTGACAATGACCAAAACCCTCTAGGTGAAGCTGCTGTCGGCTACCGCAACACCTTCATCGGTCTTACCGGTGGTTGGGGTACCGCAGTCATCGGTCGTCACGACACCCCTTACAAGATCTCTACCGGTTCACTGGATATCTTTGGTGACACCGTCGCTGACTACAATGGTAACGGTCCTGGCGGCGCCGATGGTCAGCCAGTTGGTGCTGGTAATGCAGCAGGGGTTGTGGCCTTTACAAATAACACTACTGCTGCAGCTGGCGTCACAGCTCCGCTGTTGAACGTCCAGGGTCTAGGTTTTGTGGATCTGCGCGTTGACCAGGCGATCGCCTACATCAGCCCAAGCATGAATGGTCTGACCATCGCTGCTGCTATCGTACAGCCAGGTCTGCACAGAGCAACTACTGCTGCTGGTGACAGTTATGATGCAGATGGTTTCGCCGAGGCTTACTCTATCGCTGCTCTCTATGGCAACGGCCCATTTTTTGCCTCCATCGCCTATGAAGTACTCTCTGAGGATCTGGTTGAAGAGGTTGTAGGGGAAGTACGAGATGAATTCGACCTGGAA
>CBFDBF010000241.1:0-3170 GCA_965602975.1 uncultured Gammaproteobacteria bacterium
ATCAGATCATCGACCACAGATGGATCTGCCAGGGTGGAGGTATCACCCAGACTATCTATCTCATTGGCGGCAATCTTGCGCAGAATACGGCGCATGATCTTGCCAGAGCGGGTCTTTGGTAGCCCTGGTGCCCATTGGATGATATTTACCTTGGCTATGGGACCGATCTCCTTGCGTACAATCTGCACCAGTTCACCCTTTAGTTCATCTATATACTCCTCACCCGCCATCAGGGTGACATAGGCGTAGATGCCCTGGCCGGTGATGTCATGGGGATAACCTACCACAGCAGCTTCAGCTACCTTGGGGTGTAGTACCAGTGCTGACTCGATCTCGGCGGTACCGAGGCGGTGGCCAGATACGTTAAGTACATCATCCACTCGTCCAGTGATCCAGTAGTATCCATCCTCGTCCCGCTTGGCACCATCGCCAGTGAAGTAGTAACCATCGTACATTGCGAAGTAGGTCTCATAGAAACGTTGGTGATCACCATAGAGGGTGCGCATCTGAGATGGCCAAGGGAATTTGATGGCCAGGTTGCCTGATGCTGGGTTGCCATTGATCTCATTGCCATCATCATCCAGCAGTACCGGCTGGACTCCAAAGAATGGATTGGTGGCAGAACCTGGTTTCAGCGGGGTTGCTCCTGGTAGAGGGGTGAGCATATGGGCACCGGTCTCAGTCTGCCACCAGGTGTCGACAATTGGGCAGCGGTTATCGCCTACCACTCGGTTATACCACTCCCATGCTTCTGGATTGATCGGTTCACCTACAGTGCCTAGTACCCGTAGGCTAGAGCGCGATGTCTTAGTCACTGGCTCCTCACCAGCAGCCATCAGGGCACGAATTGCAGTCGGTGCGGTGTAGAAGCTGGCCACACTGTGCTTATCACACACCTGCCAGAAACGCCCCATATCGGGGTAGGTTGGTATGCCCTCAAACATTAAGCTGATGGCGCCGTTGGTAAGTGGGCCGTAGACGATATAGCTATGACCTGTAACCCAACCGATATCTGCAGTACACCAGTAGACCTCGCCATCTTTGTAATCAAACACGGTCTTATGGGTCATTGCCGCCTGTAGTAGGTAGCCTCCAGTGGTATGCACTACCCC
Source organism: uncultured Gammaproteobacteria bacterium (assembly GCA_965602975.1). Taxonomy (GTDB): domain Bacteria; phylum Pseudomonadota; class Gammaproteobacteria; order Chromatiales; family Chromatiaceae; genus CBFDBF01. Next base: position 1,113 of record CBFDBF010000241.1, read on the forward strand.
TTTTGGTTTGCCGGTAGAGCCAGAGGTGTAGAGGATAAACAGAGGATCTTCGGCATCCATCTGTTCTGGTTCACAGACCGGATCGGCGGCAGCCAGTGCATCGTGATACCAGATGTCACGCTCTTCGGTCCACTCTACAGGCTCACCACCGCGTTTTACTATGATTGAGGTGTGGACATTGGGGCAGTTTGCTAAGGCCTTGTCGGCATTGATTTTCAATGGTAGTGCCTTGCCACCACGGATTGACTGATCGGCAGTGATCAGGCACTGACAGTCGGAGTCGAGGATGCGGTTTTTTAGTGCATCCGGGGAGAAGGCGCTGAAGACGATGGAGTGCACCGCGCCGATGCGGGTACAGGCCAGCATGGCCACTACCGCTTCTGGGATCATCGGCATATAGATAGAGACTCGATCACCTTTCTTAACTCCACGCTCTTTAAGTACATTGGCGAACCGATTTACATCAGCGTGTAGCTCGCGGTAGCTGATCTTCTTGTCTTCGTTTGGATTGTCTCCTTCCCATAGGATGGCGGTCTGATCACCGCGTGACTCCAGGTGACGATCCAGACAGTTATAGGAGACATTCAGTTTGCCACCTTTGAACCAATCTACATGTAGGTCATCTTTTGAGTAGCTCCAGTCGAGCACCTTGTCCCACGGTTTATACCAACTAAGATACTCTTCCGCCTGCTCTGCCCAGAAACCCTCTGGGTCATCTATAGAGCGTTGATACATCTCCCCATATTGCTCTGCATTAATATTGGCCTTTGCTGCAAATTCGGCAGGAACTTTATATGTTTTTATGTCAGACATTGGTGTGCTCCTAATTTTTCAATAGATTTAAATGTGCGTTAATTACCGCTTCTGCTCATCTGTCTGGCGGATAGCCAGAGGAGGGCTGCCTCTTCTCCTCTGTCCAGACGTTTTTTTGTGATCACGTGGCCACCATCTGTACGCCACTGTACTATCAGGTCTGGGTGCGGGATATTCTCTGTGGCAGCGACCTGACGTAGCGGTGCCCCTAGTTGCCGTGTAAGATCTAGTCCCAGTTGGGAGTGGTAGTTGTGGCGATATCCCACTTTTACTGCATTGACCACACCATTGTGGAAGAATATGGTCGCATAGTCCGCTGGCAGGTCGTTGAAACTACCAAGCTTACCAAAACAGTGGTGTCCACCAAAAGCGCTCTTTTGATCTTGACACTGCCACTTGATATCTGGGTATAGCTCCATGATTTCTATCTTTGAGACGCGATTATCCAGCACCTTGAGATTGAGGTAAAATGGTTCTCCTCCAAATATATTTATCAGTACCATATCGCTACGGCGCTGCCCATCTTCGGTAAACACCAGCCACCACATAGGGCCAACCACCATAGCAACCAGTAGTAGCTTTTTATAGAGTTTTGGTAGCCTTATTTTGGCATTTTTGTCGCGTGGTTTCATGCGTTAATAAACCCCCCTATCTGATAGTTGCCACTGGGGGCGATCTCGGCTGCCATGGCTAAGAATAGCTCAGCTGTGGCCAAGGCGTCATATAGGGCGTTGTGAGCTTTGTATTGCGGTAGCCCATACATAGTGCGCAGGTTGAACAGGCGTAGATTCCCAGGTTGTATGGTGTGATTGCGTAGCTCTAATAGACGCTGTGCCATCGGTAGTGTGTCGATGATAGGTATGATAAATGGTGTCCCATATAGGCGGCGGCAGGCTGCATCAATAAAATCCTGCTCGATACTTTTATAGTGTACAAGGATAACCTTTCCTGCCAGCCGCTGCAGCAGTTTTGGTAGAAGCTCATCCAGTGGCTTGCCGGCGGCTGCGTCATCGTCTGTAATATGGTGGATTACCGCCGATGATTCCGGGATCTGCCCCTCTATTTGCACGATCTCATGCCAGTTGCTGTTCAGATGGATGGTGCCGTGGTGTAGCTTGATTAGGCCAAAACTTAAGATGCTATCCTTGTTTGGATCGAGACCGGTAGTCTCTAGATCTATGGCTATAATATCAACTTCGCGCCAGTCGCTCTTTGTGTCGCCAAAGGGGACAGATAGGTACTCCT
>CBFDBF010000242.1:0-3165 GCA_965602975.1 uncultured Gammaproteobacteria bacterium
CCTCAGTATTCAGGTGCTAATGTTCATGACGGCGTTGAGCCTGCTGCCTGGTGCCATGCTGATGATGACCTCCTTTGCCCGTATTATTATCGTGCTGGCTATCCTGCGACAGGCGCTAGGCACTCAGAACACCCCATCTAATCAGCTGCTGGTCGGGTTGGCTCTATTCCTCACAATTTTTATTATGCTGCCGGTGTTTACTAAGATTCATGATACTGCGCTGACCCCATATCTGGATGAGGAGATCAGTGTTATGCAGGCACTGGATGCAGCCAAGGTGCCACTGCGGGATTTCATGCTGACTCAGACCAGAGAGTCAGATCTCACCCTGTTTGCCCGTATAGGCAAATATGATGATATAGAGTCCCCCGAGCAGACCCCGTTTGCTCTGCTGCTTCCGGCCTTTGCTACAAGTGAGTTAAAGACTGGATTTCAGATCGGTTTTCTACTATTTATCCCTTTTCTGGTGATCGATTTGGTGGTTGCCAGTGTCCTTATGTCCATGGGCATGATGATGCTCTCTCCACTGATTATATCGCTGCCTTTCAAGATTATGCTGTTTGTTTTGGTGGATGGCTGGGCACTGGTGTTTGGAACTCTAGCTGCCAGCTTCTCCACTTGATGGAGGTTTAGGTGACGCCTGATATCGTATTAGATGTAGGGCAGCGGGCTCTGGAGGTTACGGTGATGCTGGCTGGTGTTATCCTACTGCCGGCACTTATGGTTGGCCTATTGGTTGCGATGTTCCAGGCCGCCACTCAGATCAATGAAATGACTCTGACTTTTATCCCTAAATTAATGATTGTAGTGGTGGTTTTAATGACTGCCGGTCCATGGATGTTGCAGTTGATTATGGACTTTGTCATTGAGCTTTTTACCAGCATACCTGAGTTAATAGGGTAGGTGGCATGCATTTTAGCGAGCTGCAGCTGAGTGCCTGGCTGGCCGCATTTATGTGGCCGCTGATGCGGGTTGGCGCGATGCTTATAGCTACCCCGGTATTTAACTCACGGCAGACACCAGTGCGCCTGCGTATCGGCTTGGCGGTTGTTATTACATGGCTATTGGTGCCGGTTATCCCGCAGCCGCCAGTAGTAGATGTGTTTAGCTCGGATGCATTTCTTATCGCCCTGCAGCAGATCCTCATCGGAGTGATGATGGGGTTTATGGTGCAGATGGTTTTTGGGGCTCTGGTATTTGGTGGCCAGACCTTGGCCTATAGTATGGGGCTCGGTTTTGCCTCTATGATGGACCCACAAAATGGTGTCCAGGTACCGGTGGTGGCGCAGCTCTATATTATTACCGCCACCCTTATGTTTTTAGTTATGGATGGACATCTGTTTTTGTTAGAGATTATGGCTCAGAGCTTCACCACTTTTCCTGTGGCCGTAGATGGGCTTGGACATAGTGCCATAGAGCAGATTATAGGTTGGGCCAGCCGGATGTTTGCCGGGGGTTTGTTGATTGCCCTGCCGGCGGTTGCTGTTCTGCTGCTGGTCAATCTTGGTATGGGGATCATCACCCGAGCTGCACCCCAACTAAATATTTTCGCAGTCGGTTTCCCCATGACTATCATGATCGGCTTCTTTCTATTATGGATCACCTTGCCAAATGCCATGGTTAATTTCGGTGAACTATTGGAAGAGGCGCTATCTATGTTGCAGCAGATATTGCGGATAGTGAGATAGATCATGGCTGAAGAGAACAAAGATGGCCAAGAGAAAACAGAACAACCGACGCCGAAGCGAGAGCAGGATGCAAAAAAGAAGGGGCAGATAGCCCGTTCGCGTGAACTTAACACTATGGCGATCACCCTGATTGGTGGGATTGCACTGGTTAGTATGAGCCAACATATGGGTAGCGGTTTGTGGGATATTATGAGTAGCAACTTCACCATCCCTCGAGCCGATATGTATGATCCCATGGCGATGTTGCGGCGGTTGGCTCAGGCGATTGAGGATGGGCTGCTGATGCTGCTACCATTTTTTCTGGTGGTGGTTGTGGTGGCTATCCTCAGCTCTATATCCCTTGGTGGTATCGCCATCTCTGGTGATGCGCTGACCCCAAAGTTGAGCAAGTTGAATCCAATCAAGGGGATGAAGCGGGTCTTTTCGCTTAAGGGGCTGCTGGAGCTACTGAAGGCGCTGGCTAAATTCCTCTTGGTGGGAGGAGCTACTGCCCTGATCTTATCGCAAACTCTGGATGATTTTCTGCTGCTTGGCCAGATGGAACTGCAGCAGGCGGTAGCGCATATGGGAAGCATTATTGGCTGGTCATTTATTATGATTGCATCAACTCTTATCCTTATTGCTGCCATCGATGTTCCATTCCAGATGTGGGATCACAAGAAGCAGTTGAAGATGACTCAGCAAGAGGTGCGTGAAGAGATGAAGGAGACTGAGGGGCGACCCGAGGTGCGTGGTCATATCCGTAACCTGCAGCGAGAGATGGCGCAACGTAGGATGATGGAGGCGGTGCCGCAGGCCGATGTGATCGTTACTAACCCGACTCACTTTGCAGTGGCACTGCGTTATGACCAGGACAAGATGCTGGCTCCTAAGGTGGTAGCGAAGGGGAGAGATCTGGTGGCAACCAATATTCGCCGAGTGGCGACCGAGCATACCGTCCCCATAATAGAGTCCCCTCTGTTGGCGCGTGCCATCTATTTTAATGCCGAGTTGGGCGAAACCATACCGGCTGGCCTATATCTTGCAACAGCCAAGATATTGGCCTACGTCTTTCAGCTTCGAACTTACCGTAAGGATGGTATGGAGAGGCCGCAAGAGCCATCAGATTTACCGATTCCAGATGAGTTCAAACACTCCGGTAGAGATGGCCATGGTAATGCTTAAGTGGATATAAACATAGCTATCAGCTTGAAGGGGTGAATAGAGTAGATGGGTGCAGAAGCCATACTAAATAGCATACGCACAGGTGGCGCCAAGGGGTTTGGTGTGCCGCTTATTTTAATTATGTTGTTGGCGATGGTGATTATCCCGCTACCAGCAATTTTGCTGGATATATTTTTCACCTTTAATATAGCCCTCTCCCTGGTAGTTGTATTGGTGGTTTTATATACACTGCGTCCTCTGGATTTCGGGGTTTTTCCAAGTCTGCTGTTGATCGCTACACTGCTACGTCTGGCACTTAACGTTGCCTCTACCC
>CBFDBF010000243.1:0-3156 GCA_965602975.1 uncultured Gammaproteobacteria bacterium
ATCAGTGGACTGCGACTTGGCTAGATCCAGATCAAAATCCATATGCTGTTCACACTTGCGCATAACGTAGAAAAACCGAGCTGCATCGGTTCCAACCTCTTTACGTAGTTGGCGCAGAGTAACAAACTGACCGGAGCGGGTAGACATAGGCACCTTCTCTCCACCACGATATAGATTGGCAAACTGTACCAACAACACCTCCAGTTTGGCAGGATCGTCACCCACCGCCTCCATGGCCGCTATGACCCGTGGAACATAGCCGTGATGATCTGCCCCCCAGACATCAATCACCCGGTCAAAGCCACGCTCCAGCTTATCCATGTGGTAGGCGATATCGGAGGCAAAATAGGTAGTCTGGCCACTGTCCCGCTCCACCACCCGGTCCTTCTCATCTCCAAAACTACTGGAGCGGAACCAGAGCGCCCCCTCCTCCCTATAGAGGTGACCTGCAGCATCTAACCGCTCTAAAACCCGGTTGACAGCACCGCTACTGGTGAGGCTACTCTCCATATACCAGACATCATATTTGACCCCAAATAGCTCTAGATCATCACAGATATCACTCAGAATGGTGTTTAGTCCCAACTCAAATATATGGTGATAACGCACCTCTCTCAGCAGCTGTTTTGCCCGCTCGATCAGAGCATCGATATGCGCCTCTTTGTCACCACCATCTGGCTCATCTGCCGGAATCCCGGCAAACAGCTCCTCTACTGAACAGCTATAACTATCACCATGCACTCGGTGTAGGCTAGCTGCTATATCCCAGATATAGTCGCCCCTGTAACCGTTGGCGGGAAAGGTCAGTTCGATACCACACAGCTCCAGATAGCGCAGCCAGAGACTGGTAGCCAGAATATCCATCTGCCGCCCGGCATCATTTACATAGTATTCACGCTGCACATCAAAGCCAACCGCCTGTAGCAGGTCGGCCACCACTGCCCCGTAAGCGGCACCACGACCATGCCCCACATGCAGCGGCCCGGTAGGATTGGCCGAGACAAACTCTACCTGCACCCGCTTGCCCTCTCCAATCTGGCTCTGACCAAAGGCATCACCTGCACTCAACACCTGTGGTATCACTGCATGGTAGGCGTTAGATGAGAGGTAGAAGTTGATAAAACCAGGCCCGGCGATCTCCACCTTTGCCACCAACTCTGACTGCGGCAGAGCGGCAATAATCTTAGTCGCCAGCTCCCGTGGATTAGTCCGCGCAGCCTTAGATAGCACCATAGCAATATTACAGGCAAAATCACCATGCTGCGCATCCCGCGCGCGCTCAATCACCGGCTGTACACTGTCATCTACAGTGATCACCCCAGTGGTGATGAGCTGCTGTATGGCCTGAAAAACAAGCTGTTGAATCTGACGTTTCATTCTCTACTCAACCAAGAAGACTGCAAAGCGTTGTAGAATACCATACAGAGGTCGTGATTCAATCAGAGGGATTACTCAACCATGGAAAATCTAAAGATACCGCACTCTTAGCTGTGCCCTGCTGCATAGCTCTAGCCATCGATTCAGAACATCTCCTGCGGATCAACATCGACCGACCAACGCACCTTGCGAGCCAGTTTTAGCTTACGCACTATGGGCAACCACTCTCGTAGAAACTGCTGCAGTTCAGCACGGTGCTGAGTCTGCACTAGCAGATGCGCTCGGTAGCGCCCAGCGCGACGCTCCATCGGGGCTGGAACCGGCCCCCACAGCTCCAGCCTGCGGCTGGCAAATTCTGCCGCCGCCTCCACCGCCTCCTCCAGAAACGTTCGAGGAAGCCCCTCAGCAGATGCCTCCGCCCGGATGAGTGCCTGGTAACTATACGGTGGTAGCGCAGCAAGTTGCCGCTCATGCAGCGCCTCCTGAGCAAACTCGGCATACCCTTTGCGGATGAGCGTCTGCAGTAGCGGATGATCGGGATAGCGGGTCTGGATGATCACCCTCCCCGGCTTTTCTGCCCGTCCCGCCCGTCCCGCTACCAGTGTTACCAGCTGCGCCAACCGCTCAGAGGCGCGATAATCAGCACCAAACAGCCCCTGATCAACAAAGAGGATTCCAACCAGAGTTACATCTGGAAAGTGGTGCCCCTTAGCCAGCATCTGGGTTCCCAATAGTAGCTGGTAAACACCTTGCTGGATCTCCTCCAATAGCCGTTTCAGACTCCCCTTCCGCCGCGTGGAGTCACGATCAATCCGGGCAACCCCCACAGCGGGAAAACGGTTGACCACTGTCTCCTCTAACCGCTCTGTCCCCTGACCCAGCGGATGCAGCTCTGCCCCATGGCAATCGGGACACTCCGGGTCGGTGCGCCGCTGCGAACCGCAGTGGTGACACCAGAGAATATTGCTTCCCAGATGCATAGTCAGCCGGGCATCACAGCGGCGACACTGGGCGATCCAGCCGCAACTATAACAGGTGAGTTGGGGGGCGTAACCGCGCCGATTTAGAAACAGTAGCACCTGATTGCCAGCCTGCAGCTGCTCCTCTACCAACTGCAACAGATGTGGGGCGAGACCACCATTCAGCTTAGTCGAACGGATATCCAACAGATCGATCTGAGGGGGGATGGCACTACCGGCACGCTCCGGCAGCAACAGATGGCGATAGCGCCCGGTCACTGCATTATTGATACTCTCCAGAGATGGAGTGGCCGACCCGAGCAGCACTGGACAGTTGCGCCGCTGCGCCAGCACCAATGCCAGATCACGTGCCGAGTAGCGAAACCCATCCTGCTGTTTAAACGAAAGGTCATGCTCCTCATCCACCACCACCAACCCCAGCTTAGGTAGAGGAGTAAAAATGGCAGAGCGGGTACCTATCACCACAGCCGCCTCGCCCCTGGATGCAGCCAGCCAGCCGCTCTCCCGCTCCAGATCAGAGAGCCCCGAGTGCAACAGTGCAACCGGAGCGGCAATACGCCGCTGGAACCGCTCCATAATCTGTGGAGTAAGACCGATCTCCGGCACCAGAATCTACACCTGACGACCCTGCGCTACCACCTGCTCAACCAGCTGCAGATAGACCTCTGTCTTGCCGCTACCGGTGACCCCATCCAGCAGACAGGGGTGAAACTGCTGCATCCTCTCCAGCACTGCATCCACCGCCTGCTGTTGAGCCCGGTTCAGCGCATGTGCCGCCGCATCAGCTGCCGCTATTGGC
>CBFDBF010000244.1:0-3093 GCA_965602975.1 uncultured Gammaproteobacteria bacterium
TACACACTGCTCCATAATTGTTTGCATGAAACTCTCTTGACGTAGCTGGATTGCAGATAGGTTTATTGCTATATTTAGATCGGTAAATCCAGCGGTATGCCACTTTTGTAGGTCCATGCATGCGGTTTGTATAACCCACTCTCCAAGCTGGTGAATTAGTCCTGTCTGCTCTGCTATTTGGATGAATTCATCTGTGTCTATTTGTCCGAACTTGGGGTGTGGCCATGTTGTCAGAGCCTCCATTGTAGTGATGCGGCCACTCTTTAGGTCAACTATTGGTTGATATCCGAGCTTGAATTGTGACTTGGTTATAGCCTTTTGCAGTTGGTTTTCCAGCCATACTTTACGGTAGGCACTGCGTTTTATATCACTGGAAAAGAGGTTAATGTGGTTGCCACCGTCCTGTTTTTTTGCTGCACGCCTGGCGGCATTAGCTTTTTGCAGTAGTCCATCTACTGTATGATCATTCATGGGATATAGTGCTATACCAATGCTGTATGTGGTAAATATCTCCTGACCATCAATGACAATATCCTGGTGCAGGCTGTCCAAGATTGTTTTGGCTATTTCAGCTGCATCTAGAGTGTCACTATTAGTGGTTATGAGCAGGGCGAACTCATCACTATTTATTCTCGATATATTGTGTGAGTGCTGTCCATTGAATATGGTTGTACTATCTGTTTTTTGAAAGATGTTTGATAGACGTGACGCTGTCAGTCTTAATAGCTGATCACCAATGGCGTAACCAAATGCCTCATTGATTGTATTAAATCCATCTATGTCTATGGAGAGTAGGGCAGCCAATCCATCTGTTTGTGTACATATGGAAAGAGCTTGTGCTGCTCTATCCATGAAGATTGCTCGGTTTGGTAGGTCGGTGAGCTTGTCTTTACTGGCGTGTCGTTTGGCCTCATCGCGGCCATATTTTAGCTGGGCCTCTAGCATCCATACTATATCTTCAAGCCGCCTTCTCTCATCTTGTAATATGTGTTGCTCATAGCTGCTATCTGTGTTCTCTGTATGTTGTATGCTGATCTCTTGTTTTTTTGTATCTTGCTTCTCTCTGGCTTCGTCTATATCTGATGACCAGCTGACAACCCTGTTACGCCCCGTCTCTTTTGCCGAGTATAGTGCATGGTCAGCACGATTTATCAACTCTAATGGGTCACCTATATCTGTAGATAGTTGTGCAACACCAAAGCTTGAGTTTACAGTGCGTTCGTTTTCGAATAGTTTATAACCCCTCCGCTCTATCTCCATGCGCAGTCGTTCAGCTATAGCCATGGCCTGTTCCAAGTCGGCATTAGGCATGATTAGTGCAAATTCCTCACCACCATAACGGCCAACAATATCTTCTGGGCGTGAATTGGTAGACAGCACTTCAGCAACAAATGTAATTACTTTGTCACCACTGGTATGTCCATACTCATCATTGATTAATTTAAAGTGGTCAATATCAGCCATAATAAATACCAACCCAAGCTCGCTACGTATGGCTGTATCGTATATCTTATTGTAATGATCAAAGAAGGTGCGGCGGTTGAAGCAGCCGGTCAATGAGTCTCTGCTAGCAAGAAATTCCAGTTCAACAGTTTTATCTAGGAGATCTCTCTCTGAGGTTTTGAGTTTTTTTAGGACTGATTGAAGATCGCGATGTTTATTCTCTAAATCAGTCATATCATCGAAGGTTGAAATTATACCTCTTGGTTTCTCTTTATCATCATATATTGGCGCGGTATTGACAGAGAAGCTTACTTGGCTCCCATCCTCTAACTGTAGATGCATGGGCGTATTCATTTTGCGTTGGTGACTCTGCATGCTGGTTTGCCATGGGTATATTCCACCATCTGAATCAGTGTCGCGTTTTTGCCACTGCATGTTATTTGCAAGGGTGCCTATAAGCCGCTTTTGGTGTAGGCCTGTTTTTTTTATAAAGGCTTCATTTGCCAGTATGATTCGGCCCTTTTCATCCATGATTATCAGCCCTTCTGAGAGCGCATCAAATGCCGAACGAACTCGCTCCGGTATTACTGCATTAGGATCTAGCTCTTGCATGGCTCGTTTTATGAAAAAGAGGTATAGCACAAACCCTAGAATGGCAACAAAGAGCAGTAGCCCGCCAAGCGTGCCTGGACTTAAGGCTGCACCCTGATTGATCTTTTTGAAAGATACTTCCAGTGTTCCAAAGTGTCTCTTGTTTGCTAGAATTGGTACTTGAACGTTGGTTGAGGTTGAGCGTCTTGCATGCTTATTGACCCAATGTTGTTTGTGTTCCCCCACTATGATTGGCCTGCCTGCGTTAGCTATAAGTGCACTGGAGAGGATGTCATCATTGCGTTTAACAATGCTTTCAAGCATGCCTTTGATGCTGGCAAAATCATTTTTTGTAGCCATGAGTGAAATCTGAACCGCCAATGATTCACATAGTTTTTGCCTGGCATCCAGCGCATATCTATTTTCATCTGGTATAAACCCAACTAGTTGACCAAGCAGTAGTATGCTAATGGTTAGTGATACCAGACCAAAGGTTATTTTGACTGTTGGGCTCATATGAGGCATTAGTGGTGCCTAGTCATATGTTTTAGGGGGGGTGATAATCGGCTTGTCTGTGATTAGTTGATTAAGTATCTGTTCTTGCTCATCATCCTCCAGAGGTTCATCATCGAGTACACTCTTGCTTTGAGCAAGTTTTGAAAGGATTGGTAGTGGGTCAATCTGCCGCCAGATAGGAGCTAGTGAGAGCATGCTGGCGGAGAGTACGCCTGCTTTAATCAGCCAGGCTATATAGCTAACAGTTAGTCCCATGATGCTTAAGGTGGTAGCCTGAAAGAATGCGGTGTCACCCTCTTCAATCTCTGCTTGGTAATCAGACATCTCTTGGTTCATTACATCTAGCAGGTTCCAGATGTTATCTGGTGTTTCGATGACACTGTTTATGATAGATAGAACAGTGCGTTGATATATTAGTTGATCTCTCTCTGGGCTATCAGAACCCTCTGTTATTAGGGGTATAAACTGCTCTGGAGCAGATAGATCACTATTTATAGATATAGTGCGCCATAGAGATGTGTCCGTGTTTATGCCAGGATCTGG